>JAVLCF010000065.1 GCA_031581195.1 Trueperaceae bacterium
GACGTCGCTGGAGGTGGTCGATGCCGGGGGCCAGGTCGTACACGAGGTGGAGCTGCCTGCGGGTGCGCGGCGCACGACGGTGCGATTGCAGGCGGCGTCGGAGGGGGTGGAAACGCACGTCCTTCGCCGGGTGGGGGATGACCCGGGTTCGGGGCGCACCCTGCTCGCCGAAGCGAAGGTCGTCGCGAACGTCGGTTCCCCCGTTCGCGTGCTGGCCGTCGCGTCATCGGAGGCGGTGGGGGGGACGCTCGTCGATGCGCTCGAGGCCCAGCGGTTGGAGGTCGACCGCGTCGTGCCGGAGCGTCTTCCGGCGACGCGCGAGCGCCTCGGTCGGTACGACGCGGTCCTCCTCGTCGACGTGCCAGCGCGCGACGTTCACCCGTTCCATCGGGACCTGCTGGAGCGCTTCGTCCGCGACGACGGGGGTGGACTCGTGATCGTGGGGGGACCGAGCGCGTTCGGCCCCGGTGGGTACTACTCGACGCGCCTCGACGCCGTGTCCCCCCTTTCGTCGCTCGTGCAAGACGAGGTGCCCGAGGTCGCGATGACGTTCGTGCTCGACCGCAGCGGCAGCATGAACGCCGTGGAGGGCGGCGCGACGCGCATGGATCTGGCGCGAAGCGCGACGCTGGAGGCGGTCGAACTCCTCGGCGAGAGGAGTATGGCCGCACTCGTCGCGTTCGACGCCGTGGCGACCCGCGTCCTACCGCTGCGATCCACGGCGGACGTCCGCCCATTCCGGGAGGCGCTCGGGACGCTGGTGGCGGGGGGTGGGACCAGCATCTATCCCGCCTTGGTGGAGGCCTACGACGTCGTGGCGGCGAGCGACGCCGAAACGCGCCACGTCGTCGTGATGACCGACGGGTTGTCGCAGGAGGGGGATTTCGAAGAGGTGTTGGGCCGCATTCGCAGCCTGGGGGTCGATACGACCTTCGTGGGCATCGGGGACGCCACGAGCCGGGGTCAGTTGAGCCGGTTGGCGGAGCTGGGGGGAGGCTCGCTGCATTTCGCCCGCGATGCGCGCGCCCTCCCGGGGATCCTCACCCAGGAAGCGATGTTGTTGTCGGCCGACCCGATCGAGGAGCGCGACACGTCCCCCGTATGGTCCGAGGGGGAACCGCCGGCGTTCCTCGAGGGGCCAGAGGACGCCGAGGTTCCGACGTTGCTGGGGTACGTCCGGACGACGCCGAAACCCGAGGCGTCGGTCCATCTCTTCGAGGAGGACGACGACGACCCCCTGCTGGCGACATGGCGTTACGGCTTGGGTCGCGTGGCGGCGTTCGCCACCGAAGCGGACGGGCCGTGGGCCGGAACGTGGACGCAGCGAGCGTCGTTCGGCCCGTTCTGGAGTCAGGTGGCGCGCTGGACGGCGTCGAGCGTTCCGAGTCGTCCGTACCGCCTCACGACGTCCACGGGCCCGCTGTACGTCGACGTCGTGCTCGACGTCGACCCGAGCGTTCCCATGAGCTGGGCCCCCGCGGTTCGCGTCCGCGCCCAGCGAACGCGCGAGGTCGTCGCCGTCGGCGTTCTCGATCGCCGGGAGCCGGGGCGCTGGGCCACCCGACTGCCCCTACCGCCGCCCGACGCCACGACGTACGTCGCCGAGGTGGTGCCCCCCTCGAGCTTCGAGGCGGGGACGATTCGGCACGCCTTCGTCCATCGGGACGCCACCGTCACGGATGCGTCCGTCGCGAACGTCGTGGATCTCGAGGCGGTCGCGCCCGGTCGGCGCGAGGCGACGGTGGGGTCGACCGACGGTGGGGGGGACGTCCGGCGCCCCTTCGTGGCGCCGGACCTTCGTTGGGTCGGTCCCCCCCGGGCGTGGTCCCTGTGGGCGACGGCGACGTTCCTGCTGGGCCTCGCCCTCCGGTCGGGGGGCGTCGCGGGCCTTGGGCGGCGACGGCGGGGCGGCGCTTCCGAAGTTTGAGGCACGACGCGCCGGGCCGTACGCGGCGGGGTGGGGCGTCGGGCACGCCGCGGTGTGCCGACTCACGGGCGGGGGCACACCGCCGGTCCGGAGTCCGTCGAGGGTTCGGCCGAGGGCCACGCGTCCCGGGTGGGGACCGTGTCGACGACGCGAGCCGTGGCGGTCCGCTCGCTCGGTGTGCGACCCCATTGCGCGTCGGGCGTCGGTTGGACGAGGTAGAGCGTCGAGCGCAGCTGGCGGTCGGACGGACGGAGCGAGGCGGGCTCGGCCTTCGCGACGTCCAGGGCCGACGCGGTGGTCCATGCGTCGATCAACGCATCCGCCTCGGGGCCGTGCTGGCGTTCCACGGCGTCGAAGAGGATCGCAAAGGCGGCGTACGTGGTCCACGCCGCACCGCTCATCGATTCCGCGGTGCGCGCGGCGAAGCGGGTCGCGACGTCGCGGTCCAAGGCCGGGTCCCACGCGGCGACGCGCGGGGTGCGGAGCAGGTCGCGCGAGACCTGCAGGAACCGCTGCAGGAAGGTGCGCGATTGCGATGCGAGGGTGGGAAGGCCGGTCACGGCCCACGCCACCTCCTCGTTGTCCGCCTGAGACAGGAACCGCTCTTGTGACGTTTCGTCCATGAGCAGGACGACGACGTCGGGTTCCGCGTCTGCGATGGCGTCGAACGTACGGGTGTAGACGAGTTGGTCGGCGTCGACCACCGAGGAACCCGCGAACGTCGCGCCGGCGGTCTCCACGGCGGCCTCGAGGGGATGGACGGCGTCCTCGTCGGCGTACGACGTTTCCGCCACGGCGTACCACCGCTCCGGTTCGGGATCGAGCGCGAGCCCACTCCCGACCATGGCTCGCACGTATGCGGCGTCGTCGGGAGCGACGTGGACCGTCGTCGGAAAACAGGACGGATTGCGAAGCGACGCACGCGCGGAGCCGACGTTCAGGAACAGGACGTCGTGGGTCGCGCCGAGGTCGGCGAGGCCGAGCGCGCTCCGGTCGTCGTACCCGCCGATCAGGACGTCGATGCGGTCGTTCTCGATCAGGGCCCGGGCTGCGCGCAGGGTGGAGGGATACGTCGGGGCACTCGCCTCGTAGATGCGGACCGAGTCGGCGATGGCCGGGCTTCGGCCGAGGTCGTTCTCGGCGATGCGGGTCGCCAACCGGGCGTGCTCTCCGACCACGAACCCGGGCACTTGCGCGGGGGTGCGGGAGGGGTGCACGATGCCGATGCGGAGGACGTCGTCGGGGATGGGGGCCGCCTCGCTGGGGCGCGAGAGGTCCATCATCGGAACGCCGTGGCGCTCGAGGATCGACCGCACGTCCTCCCATCGGCGTGCGAGGGCGGCGTTGAGGCGGTCGCGGAGGGCTTCGTCGTGAGGACGGACCCCGATGGTCCAGATGCGCGAGTGCTGGATGATGCTTTCGCCGAAGTCGATTTCCGGTCGTACCGGTTCGATGGTGAGCGGCGCTCCTGCAGCGACCCGAGCCCCCGCGACGGGGCCGTAGACGATGCCGACGTCGACGGAGCCGTCGAGGACCGCCTCGAGAATCGGAGCGTGGCGGTCCACGCCCTCGTCGGTCACGTCGGCGGCGAATTCGACGCGGTCGTCCAGGTTTCGGTTGCGCAACGCGATCGTCGGCGTTCCGAACTGGTACGTCCCGATGGTGAGGTCGCGCAGGAGGGGATCGTCGAGGGATTCGATCGAGAGATCACGGCGTTCGTGCGACACGAAGACGTAGGGGGTTCGGAGGTAGGGAACGGTGCTCAACGTCCCCGCCACCCCCTCCCCCATCCCGATCATGAGGTCGCAGAGGCCGGCGTGGAGGGAGTCGCGGACGCCGACGTCGTCGAAGCGAATCCACTCGAACGTGGCGTCGGCTCCGAGCTCGTCGGCGAGCAGTTGTGCGATGTCGACGTCGTACCCGCCGCGCTCGCGATCGGCGGCGGGCCAGGCGTTGAGCGGCGCGCAAAACCGCATTTCGGGGTCGGTGGAGGCTTGCGACGTGGGGCCGAGGGCCAACGCCACGGCGATGGCCAGGATCGAGGCGAGATGCGCGGCGCACGAACGCCGCATCGTCGAGGGGTGGGGGGGTGCGGTGTCGGGCCTGTCGTACACGACGCCCTCCTCTTCGTTGGGAGCGTGGGGTCCATGAAGGGGCGGGCCGGAGGTGGTTCCGGCCCGCCCGAACGTTCGATGGTACGTAGGTGGCGACGGTGTCGTCTGCGCTCTAGCGCAGGGCGAAGACGAACACCGCTGCGTTCCCGGCCACGGGGAGGGGCTGATCGACGTTCGGGTTGTAGTCGGCGATCGCCCCTGCACTCGGCGCGTTCAGGCCGATGAGCGTGGCCACGTACTGGGTGCCGTCGACCTCGTACGTGATCGTGCCTCCGCGCGAGCCGGCGGTCAGGGTTTGCTCGAACAGCACGTCGCCGTTCGACGCGTCGAACGCGCGGAACACGCGGTCGGTGAAGCCCGAGAAGACGAGACCGCCGGCGGTCGCGACCGGTGCGGCGTCGTAGCCGTAGTCGTACCCGAACTCCCACGCGACGTCGCCGGTGACGGGGTCGAACGCGGTCAGGGCGCCGAGCCGATCGAACCAGTCCTCATCCTGCGTCTCGCCGCTTTCGAACCAGTAGGCGCGGTCGCCGGGCGCCCAATCCTCGGGCATCGTTTGCGCCTTGTAGCGAATGCACGCCATTTGGTTCGGCCGGTAGTAGAGGCCGGTGTCGTGGCTGAACGCGGGCGGCGCGATGTGCGCCCAACGAAGGCCAGGGCACATGCGGTAGTACTCGCCCGCTTGCATCGCTTCACGAGCATCGTCACTGATGATGGGGTTGAACTCCTCGTCGTATCCGAGGTGGACCGTGACCTCTTCGGCGCCTTGGTGCGCTTCGAGGATGTCGCCGCTCAGTGCGTCGACGACGAGAATCCATCCGCCCGTCGTGGCCATGACGGCCACCCGCCGGTCTTCGCCCTCGTACTCCACGTTGGTGAACATCGGGACCGTGTGTTGGTCCATGTCCCACTCGTCACCCGGGACGACCTGGTGGTACCAGCGGATCTCGCCGGTGTCGGCGTCCAAGGCCACCCAACTCGCGCTGTAGAGATCCTGGCTCACGTTGCCGTCCGGGTCGGCGCGGCGCTCGTCGACGCGGTCCCACGGAGTGGGCTGACCGGTGCCGTACAGCACGGTGTTGGAGACGGGGTCGTAGGCGCCCGCGTTCCAGGCGGACGCCCCACCGATGCCGGCCTCCCAGGAGGGCGGGTTCGTCCACGTGGCGTAGGCGGGGTCGTCGGGGCTCATGGGGACGATGTCGAACGTCCACAACAACTCCCCGTCCTCCAGGCCGACGGAGTGGATCTTGCCGGGCGCTCCGCCGTTGTCCGCGCCGTTCGGTGCGCCGATGATGCGGTCGCCCGCGAAGATGGGGTTGGTGGAGAACCCCTCGTTGCGCTCCTCCTGCGTGAGGGGCGCGTACCAGAGCTCGTCGCCGGTTTCGGCGTCCAGGGCGACCATCGCACCGTGGCTGAGCGTGGCGAACACCTTGCCGTCGAGCACGACCGGGGCGCCCCGCACGGCGGTGTCGGTGATGACGTCCCCGATGTTCGGCGAGAAGTACTCCCACAGGACGTTCCCGTTGGTGGCGTCGAGGGCGAGCACGCCGGCTTCGATCGGGACGTACATGATGCCGTTCCACACCGACGGAGACCCTTGGTGCGACTGCTGGAAGCCGAGATCGCGAGCCCACGAGATGGCCAGGTCGCCGACGTTGCCGGTATCGATCTGGTCGAGAGGGCTGTAGCGCGTTTGGGACGCGTCACGCCCGAGCTGCGGCCACTCGCCGGGAGGCGGATCGATCAGGTCGTCGACGGTCTGGCTGAACGCGGGCGAGAGGCCGAACGCCAGGATGAGCGCGAGCGCGAAGGTACCGAAGCGTGGGTTCATAAGGGCGACTCTCCGTTTCCGTATCGGTGCAGGTTCGTGCGGTGCCGTCCGACCGTGGATGCGCCCACGGGTGGACGAGGTCGTCGAGCGGTGGTCCGCGATGCGCGCCTGGGACGTTGTCACGCCCTGCCTGTCGCGGCGCGCGGGCCATCGCCCCTCAGCGATACTGCGCGATCTCCTCCTCTCCCACGGGTCCGTACTCGTTGTTCCACGAAGTACGGACGTACGTCACGACGGCAGCGACCTCCCGGTCGTCGAGGGTGCCCCCGAAGCCGGGCATGTAGCCGTTGCCGTGAATGACCTGGCGAATGACGTACGACGCATCGGCGAGATTGTCGTTGTCGTGGATTTTGACGACGTGCGACGACAGGACTTCGTCCCCGCCGTTGCCGTGGCATGCCGCGCACACGGTGCGGTAGGTCCGAATCCCCTCGCGGTAGAGGGCGTCGAACGCCTCTTGCGACATCTCCGTGGCGCCGTCGTCGGAGGCGGACGCCTCCGGGCCGTCGACGAGCGTGCCGTCGGGTGCCACGACGAACCAGCGTTCGTCGAGGGCCTGCCCGTTGGCCGCGCCGGGCTCCGCATCTTGAGCGAAGGTGTAGAGCGGCCACCCGAAGTACGTCACGTGGTGGGCGCCGTCCGCGCGTTCGATGGTACCGACGGCGTCCGCGTCCAGGTCGTCGGCGACGTCGACGTCTCCGTCCGCGAGCAGGGGCGGCCACGCCTCGGCGCACCCGCCCACGCAGGTGCTGTCTTCCTGCGCGTCGGGGACGAAGGCGTAGAGAACGGATCCGTCGGTGGTCGTCAGGTGCGGGCCGAGCGTCGGGTGCGACGCCACCCCGAGCTGAGCGAGGGCGGATCCGAGGAGGGCGAGACCGGCCGTGGCGAGCAGGGAACGGACGTGCGCATGCATCGAAGAAAACCTCCCGGTCGAAAACACCGATCGCCGTGCGGGATCGATGCGAGGGCGTGAAAACGGCGCGATGGCTGGGGACGATGCAGACGACGTACATGCGTCACGCCCGCTCCCCACATCCGCATGAATCGAACGGGCCGAAGGTACCACAAGGCGACGGGCGTTACAATCGGGCAGAAAAATCGACCAGAGACGAACGTCCCGATCCGGGCCGCCGTCGGCGGCCGGGAGGGCTTACGCGAGCCGTTTGACCGCCGAGCGCGCCAACCGCCACAGGGCCAGATCGTCGGGGTCGCGGGGCCGTGAAAGTTGCGCCGCGACGTCCTCCTGGTGGGTGATGCGACCGGGGGGTCCGCCCATGATGACGATGCGGTCGGCGAGGATCGCCGCTTCGAGGGGATTGTGCGTCACGAACACGATGGTCAGGCCGATGTCCTCCCAGAGGTCGAGGAGTTCCTCGCGCATCGCCATCGCCGTCAGTTCGTCCAGCGCCCCGAAGGGTTCGTCCATGAACAAGACGTCCGGCTCGACGATCAGGCCGCGGGCCACCGAGACGCGTTGTTGCATCCCGATCGAGAGTTGGTGGGGGTAGTAGTCCTGGGTTCCGTCGAGCCCGACGCGATGCAACCAGGCGTCGACGCGAGGCCGTACGTGATCGTCGGGACCGTCGAGAACGAAGGCGAGATTCTCGCGTACCGTCATCCACGGGAGCAACCTCGACTCTTGGAAGACGGTCCTGACGCGCGGACGACGCCCGTCCTCGCTGCGGACCTCCACCGTGCCCCGGTCGGCGGAGATCAGGCCTGCCAGGACGTTCAGGAGCGTGGTTTTGCCACACCCGCTCGGGCCCAAGAGGCACACGAACTCGCCGTTCTCGACCTGGAGGTCGACGTCGGCGAGCGCCTCGAACCTGTGGCCGTCGGGCGCGGAGAAGCTTTTGTGAATGCCGGAGGCGACGATGGTCGTCACGTCAGGCGTCCGCTCCCGACCTAGCACGCCAACGAAAGGCGTTGCGTTGCCAGCCTCCGAGGAGGAGAAGATCGACCATCGCGAGGATCACCATCATCGTCACGCCATAGCCGAGGATCCCGACCATGTCGAACATCTGGAAGTAGAAGGAGATCTGGTACCCGACGCCGGTGGTGCGCCCCAGCAGTTCGGCCAGCACGACCATCTTCCACGCCAGCGAGAGCGAGCTGCGGGCGGTCCCGACGACGTACGGCATGACCTGCGGCAGCACCACGCGACGCCAAATGGAGACGCGGGACCGGTGGTACACCTCGGCCATCTCGACGAGGCGGTGGTCGATGGCACGCGTACCCTCACGCACCTGCACCATGATCGTGGGCAAGATCGTGACCATGAGGGCGATGACGGCGGCCGCGTCCGACAGGCCGAAGATGAGGTAACTCATCACGAACAGAAGGATTCGAGGCACCGTCAGGCCGGCGATCAACCAACCGTGCAGAAGTCGGTCGACGGTTCGCGACAGCCCCATGGCCGCGCCCAAGAGGACCCCCGCGCTCATTCCGAAGGCGAACGCGACCAGGACCCGACGCGTCGTGGCCCAGAGGTGCATCCACAGCACGCCTCGCTCGATTTCGCGCGCGACGAATTCGAAGGTCGCGACGGGCCCCGGCATGAGTTCGTCGGGCAGCGCTCCGGCCGCCACGACCCATGCCACGACGATCGACAGGTACGACGCGAGTAGGGTCCAGGGGGGTTGCGCTCCGTCCCGACGTCGCGTGGGGGGCCGCCCCGGGGGACGGCCCGGGGCGGTCATGCGCGACGACGTGATGAGAGCCCTCCGGAACCCGACATGCGTTCGACCGCCCTCAGTTGCCGGGGGCGTACTCCGTCGTGAAGGCGTCGGCCGGGATCGCGTCGATGCCGACGAGTTCCGCGCCGGCGATGTCGACGAGCCGTTCGACCAGCGACGACAGGCCGTCGATCTGGTCCTGCGTCCAGCCGTCCGGCAGGCCGGCCTCCCAGCGAGCCCGAACTTCGGGGAACGCTGCGGTGTCGGGGAGGCTGTAGAGTTCTTCGTCCAGGATCGATTGCCAGATGCCGTCCATCGAATCGGCCTTCATGCGCTCGGTCGTCTCGATCATCGCTTCGACGAACCGCGAGACCGCGACGTCGTCGGCCTCTTCGCGCGCCACGAGCACGAGGATCGGCAGATCGCTGCGCAACCCGAGGCGTTCGAGCATCTCCGTCACCATCATGACGTCGCGGTACTCCCCGGCATAGGTCATGCGGGACACGAAGTGCCAGTATGGAATGCCGGCATCGATCTCGCCATCGTCCATGAGGCCGGTCATGAGCCAAGGCGCCGCGGCGAGCGTCTCCCCGTCGGTTTGGGGATCGAAGCCGTACTGGCTGACCGTGAGCGCCCGCAGAATCAGAAGGCTCTTGTCGTCGAGGCTGGCCGCGGCGACGGTCGCGCCCTCGAGGTCTTCGATCGCTCGAATGTCGCTGTCCGCAGGGACGACGACCCCTCCGACGGCTTTCCCGTAGGGGTAGACGGTTTGCACGGCCACGCCCCGCTCGCGCATTTGCACCGCCCCGACGAAGTCGTCGACCACGACGTCGACCTCGTCGGACCGGAGGGCCAGTTCGGTGGCCTGCTTGGTGGCGTACGTGGTGGGCTGCAGGTCGAGGCCGAACTCCTCGTCGACGCCGAAGTACTGCATGGCGTGCACGACCCAACTGAACGTGCCGACGGCTTGCATGCCGACGCGCACGGTGTGCGGTTCTTGAGCAAGGGCTCCGGACGCCGCCGCGAGGGCGGCGGTGAGAGCGATGGAGCGAAGCATGCGCATGGGCGGCTCCCTTCCACGTGGAGGTGAGGCGAAGCCGGTCGTGCGACCGGCGTGTCAAGATGACGAACGTCCCTAGAGTAGCACGCCGATCGGGGGCGCCGGCCGCCCCCGTGCCGGAGTCGAGGTGGGCGTGTCGCGTCCGGAGCGGTCGCTCCCGGCCGCTCCGGTGCGAGGGGGCTCGGGGGTTCCGTGGCCGCGGGCGCGCGCCGAGGCGAGCGGAGTTCGGCCGCTCTGGTTCGAGCGTGCGCACGCGTCCAAGCTCGGGGACTCCGCGGCCACGCACGTCATGGCCACCGTCATTTCGCCCCTCACGTACGTCCTCGCGACGTTCCCCGCCTGGAGTCGCTCGACGATGCACCCCACCTTCACCGACGCCTGGCCGGACCCCCCTCACGTCATCGCCCACCGTGGCGGCGGCGCCCTCGCGCCCGAATCGACCCTCGCCGCGTTCGACCTCGCGGCGCGGCTGGGCGTGGACGCGCTCGAGTTGGACGTCCACCTGTCCGCCGACGGCGAGCTCGTCGTGATCCACGACGCCACGGTCGACCGCACCACCGACGGGGTGGGCGCCGTCGCCGACCTGACGTGGCCGGAGCTTGCCCGCCTCGACGCCGCAGCGGCGTGGCCGCCGCCGGGGGGTGGCCCCCCGACGTACCGCGGGTCGGGCGTGGGCGTCCCCCGCTTCGTGGACGTCGCGCGCGCCCACCCCGGACGGCCGCTCGGCATCGACGTCAAACCGCCGGGAACGCGCGCCGCGACGGCGCTCTGCGACGCGCTTCGTCGGGAGGGCCGGACGGGCGACGTGGTCGTCGGGAGCTTCCACGAGGACGCCATGGCGGCCTTCCGGGCGGCCTGTCCGGGGGTGGCGACCGCCGCCACCCCCCGTGAGGTGCGCACGTTCGTTCTTCTCGCACGCGCCCGCCTGGCGGGACCCTACCGACCGCCGTTCGACGTCCTGCAGGTGCCCGTCGAGCGGGGCCGCGTTCGGGTCGTCACCCCGGCCGTGGTGCACGCCGCCCACGAGAAAGGCATCCCGGTGCACGCGTGGACGATCGACGACCGCGCGCAGATCGATGGGCTCCTACGGATGGGCGTCGACGGGATCATCGGCGACCGCCCCGATCGCGCCCTCCGCGCGGTGGGGCGTCCCGTCGACGCCGCCCTCCTTCCCCCCGGCGTGACGCCGTAACGCCCCGAGCTCCGCGTGGGCTCGGAGGGGTGGCGTCGGTCCCGAACCGGGCGGCCCCCCATTGCCTTGGGTGCGGTGGTTTGCTACGGTGTTCGGCCAACCGTTACCGACGAACGGAGCGGCGCCGTTCGTGACGACCGTTGCGAAGGAGGCGCCGTGATGGGGTCCGACGTTCCCGCTTTCGTTCCGTTTCCGCACGAGGACCGGCGCCCCGACGCCTCCCGTGCCCGTCGTGCGCATCCCGACGGACCGACCGTCGATGCGTCGCTCGTCTCGCACCCGAACCCGATCGGCCCGCGCGTCCTCCTCGTCGGCTCCGACCGGTCCCTGTTCACCCTGCTCCATCGCTCGTTGCGGGCCCACGGGTTCCGCGTGGCGGACGTGCGCTCCGGCGACGACGCCCTCCGCCGCGCCCACGCCAGCGACGTCGTGGTGATCGACGTCGATCCGACGTCCCCCGAGATCGGGTTCGTCGACATCCTGCGCGAAGAGCTTCCCGAACTGGGGTTCGTGTTCCTCACCGAGGACGAAGACGTCCAACGCACGCTGTCCGCCTACGACCTCGGGGCGGACGGTTGCCTCCCGAAACCGTTCGTCTTCGCCGAACTCGCCGCCCGGCTCCGGGTCGTGGTCCGCCACCGGCAGGTCGGAGGGCCGCTGAGGTTCGGCGACCTCGTGGTCGACGTCGCCCGGGGCGGCGCCCTCCGGGACGGCGTGTGGCTTCCCCTGTCCACCCTCGATTTCGATCTGCTCGCGTTGTTCGCGGCGCACCCCCTCCGCCTGTGGTCGCGCGAAGCGATTCTGCGCCGCGTGTGGGGCGCGATGAGCGAAGAGCTGGAACGGACCGTGGACGACCACGTCAGCATCCTCCGGCAGACCCTCGCGGACGACCCGTCGAACCCGACGTTCGTGCAGACGGTCCGGGGGCGCGGCTACCGCTGGATCGCCGTTCCGGAGTCCGCGGCGCCGGCGGCCCCGGTCTCGGCCGGCATCGCGGCGCACACCAAACGACCGTAACGAAGCGTCCCTACCCTCCGGGAGCGTCGTCGCGCCGGGCATCGAACGTGCCGCGCGTCGAGCCCGGCCGACCGACGCGTAGGTGCACGGTGCGGCGGCGGCCGTGGACCCTTCGTTCTCGCGCCGCCGTGTGGCGGCAGAAAGGTGGCTCGCATGCCGTCCCCCTTCACGCTTCGCTCCCTCCCCCTCCTCCTCTCGGCCCTCGCCCTGCTCGCCAGCCCCGCGTGGGCGCAGGACGTCACGGCGAGCGAGACGCTCAGCATGGGCTTGTCCGACATCAACCAAATCACGATCACCGGACAGACGCCGGTGATGCAGTGGGACAACGCCGCGTTCGACGTCGGCGCGACGTCCGCCGTGCAGGTCGACGACAGCACCACGATGGACTACACCCTCGGGCAGGGCGTGGCGATGACCGTGCACTTCGACGATTCCAACGTGGACCCGACAGCCCGAGCGACGGACGGCACGGGTGCGTACAAGTACGCCGCGATCAAATCGGCGCAAGTACAAATCGGCAGTAATCCTGAAACGACGATTTTTAGCTCCAATGGCTCGAACGTCGTCCCCACCGTGTCGATGGATGGCTCGCCCGCCACCGTCATCCCCGCCAACGCGGACGGCGGTCAGGGGTCGGGCGAGACGCCGGCGACGGTGACGTACACCGTCGAGGTCGACCTCACGATGGGCGGCGCCTTCGACGCGACGACCTTCGATCTGGTGTACACCGCGGTCGACCCGACGCCGTGAACGATCCCCGTGCGCGCCGGCGGTCCGTTTCGACGGGCCGCCGCGCCACGCGCCTCGCCGCCCTGCTCGCGTCCACCGCCGTGACCTCCATGGCGTGGGCGCAGATCGACGTGCCCTCCGGCCTCGCCGACGTCCACCCGGTTGGACCGGGGGACGTCGTCGAAGGTTCGGTCCGGTTGGCGAACGATGGCCCCACGGATCGGACCGTCACCCTGACCCTGCGCGACTACCGCGTGCGCCCCGGTGGCGACGGGTGGCTCGATGCGGGGACGCTACCGCGCTCCGCCGCATCGTGGATCGACGTCCCGAGCGTCGTGCGACTGGGGCCCGACGAGACCCGCGACGTCGCGTACCGCCTGCGCGTCCCGGAGACGGGGGTCGACGGGACCTACTGGGCGACCCTGATGGTTCGCCCGCGCCCGGAGGGCGCCACCGGCGAGGCGGAGGACCGCACCGCGGTCGGACTCCGCCCGGTCCGCCGGTACGCGGTGCAGATCGTGGTGGACGTCGGGGGGGCCGCCCGACCGCGGCTGGAGCTCGGGGACGCCGCGCTCGACCGGGAGGGGGACGCCGTCACGTTGGACCTCGAGGTGCACAACGACGGCGCCCGCTGGGTGCGCCGCCCGACGCTCGAAGTGCGCGTCGTCGACCCGACCGACGGGGAGGTCCTCACGACGACCCGGACGGGCGTCCGGAGCCTCTACCCCGGGGCGGGGACGCGCGTCCGAACCGTCCTCGGCGCGCTTCCGTCGCGCCCCCTGCACCTCCTGGCGCTCGCTCGCGACGACGCTCGCGACGTCGTCGCCGTCCGTTTCGACCTCGATCCGCCGGACGCTCCCTGAGGCGCCGTGCGGACCGCGCGGCGCACGCGGGCAGGGGGCGGGTTGCGGCTCGTGGCCGCCGCCGGGCGGCGCGCCTTCGCCGTGGGGCTCGGCGCCTGCGTCCTTGCCACCGGCGCCGGGGTCCACGCGCAGGAGGTGTCGCCACGGAGCGTCGCGCCGGGGGAGGTGACCAGCGTCGCCGTGCCCTTCGGTCCGTTCGCGTCGGGTCGGTGGGACGTCGCGGTCGACGTCCGCCCACCGGCCGGCTGGACGGTGCTGGACGCGCCCCGCCGCGCGTCGTTCGAGGCGGGCGTCCGCCGGACCGTGCTCGTCACCGTGGCGGTGCCGGCGCGGGCGGCGGCGGGGCGCGCGGAGATGCGGGTGACGCTCGCGGGGGAGGCGTCCGGCCCACGCACGCGCGACGTCGCGTTCGACGTTCGCGCTCGGCCCTCGGTGACGTGGACGCGGGTCGAACCGGCGACGCGTTCGCCGGAGGGGGGCGTCGCCGCCATCCTCGAACTCCGCAACGACGGCAACGTCGCCCAGGCCCTGACGCTGAGGGTCACGCCGGAGGCGCGGATGGTGCCGCGGCGCGCCGAACTCGCCCCGGGTGCCCGGGTCCGGGTCGTGGTGCGGTGGACGCGCGAGGACGTCGCGCGCGCAGACGCCGCGGAGCGGTGGGTCGTCTCCGCCCACGCGGACGAACGCGTCCTCGCGCGCCGGGCGGTGCCGCTCCCGGCGTCGTCGGGGAGGCCACCCCCGGAGCCCGAGGGGCCG
>JAVLCF010000066.1 GCA_031581195.1 Trueperaceae bacterium
GGCGTCGCCGCCACCCTCGACCTCCGCAACGACGGCAACGTCGCCCTGGCCCTGACGCTGCGGGTCACGCCGGCGGCGCGGCTGGTGCCGCGGCACGTCGAACTCGCCCCGGGGGCTCAGGTCCGGGTCGTGGTGCGGTGGACGCCCGAGGACGTCGCGCGAGCAGACGCCGCGGAGCGCTGGGTCGTCTCCGCCCACGCGGACGAACGCCTCCTCGCGCGCCGGGCGGTCCCCCTCCCGGCGTCCTCGGGGAGGCCACCCCCGGAGCCCGAGGGGCCGCGCTTCGCGGGGACGGTGGAGGTCCGCACCGAGACCGACGGGGGCGGGGCCGTGACGGTGGCGGGGCGCACGCGCGACCGCGACGCGGGCCGCGCCACGTTCGCGGTGGACGCGACGGTGCCCCGCGACGGACCGCCGGACCTGGACCTGCGGATCGCGCGGGGGGCCTGGCGCGTCGACGTCGGGCACGACGCCCGGGCCGCCCTGCCGGAACGACCGCGCGCGGAGGGGTTCGGGGTCGCGGTTCGCGTCGATCCCCTCGAGGTCGGGCCGGCCGTCGCCACCGTGGAGGGCTTCGTCCAGGCGCCCGTCGGGGACGCCGGTGCGGCGCCGGGGTCGACCGATCCCGCCGCGGGTCGTCCCGCCCTGCACGCCGGTGCACGCGTTCGCTTCGCGCCGGTGGAGGGGTGGGGCGTCGACGTGGGGCTGGCGGCGGTGGGGGGCGCGACCGAGGGGTCGTTCGGGGTGATGGCGTCCCGCCCCGTCGGGAGGACGGGGGGCGGCGTCGCGTCGGGGCGCGCCCGCGTCCACGTCCGCCGCGAACCGGCGGCTGCGCTGCGTACGTCGTGGGCCCTCACCGCGCGATGGCGGGGGGCGCACCACGCCCTCGCGTGGGCGTACGACGGGACGTTCGACGGGGCGTACGACGGGGCGTCCGAGGGGGCGACCGCGGGGCGGGACGGCGGACCGTCGCGAACCCTGGCCGCGACCGCGTCGTGGTGGCCCGACGCGGGCCGGGTGGGGTCGGTCGTGGCGCGCGCCCGGTCGGAACGGGGAGGCCGGACCCGCGACGACCTGGACGTGCGCTGGGCGGTCTCCTCGGGCCCGTGGGCCGCGTCGCTGCGCGCGGACGTCGGGCGGGACGGCGAGGGGTCGCCCGATGCGGGCCGGCGCGAGGGGGGCCTCACCCTCGGCGCCGGGCGGGACGGCGACGCGCGAGCGTGGCGGGCGCGCGTCGAGGTCGGCGTCCGGGGCGAGGGGGGCGTCCCGGCGGGGACGCCCCCGGGGGCGACGTGGACCCCGTCGGTCCGGACGGAGCTGGGGGCGGACCTGGGCGAGGGGGTGGCGACGGCGGAGGTGCGGCGGTGGCGGCCCGCTGGAGGTGCGCACCCCGAGCTTCGCGGAGAGGTCGCGTGGGACGGGCCGCTACCTGGAGGGCTGCACGCGAGCGTGTCGGCGCGGCGGGAGGGCCCCGTGGCGGCGGCGACGTACGGCGCCGACGTCGCGCTGGAGGCGCCGGGGCCGGGGGGCGGCACGGTGACGGCGCTCGCGCACCTCGGGTGGGGGCGCGGCGAGCCGCTCACCGCCCTCTCCGTGCGGTGGGCGGGCGCCCCGCCCGGAGTCGGAGGGTTCGGGGGCGCGGGCGCCCCCGACGTCGCCGCGTCGGTGCACCTCGAGGGGGGCGGTGGGGGGTGGCGCGCCCGCGCGGAACTCGCGGTGGCGCACCCCTTCGCGGTGCCGCTGGCGCCGCCCCCACCGACCGGGCGGGTCGAGGGCACGGTGGTGGGGCCCGACGGCCCCTGGGCGGGCGCGGAGATCCGGATCGGGGGGCGGGTCGTCACGACCGACGCCCAGGGGGTCTTTCGGGTGGACGGGCTTCCGGTTGGGGAGGCGTACGTCGCGCGCGGGGCGGTCGGGTGGCCGTTCGACGCGCGCCTCGATCCGCCCCCACCGCACCGGGTCACGGTCCGCGCCGGCGAGGTGACGCACGTCCACTACCGCGTGGTGCGGACCGGCACGCTGACGGGGTCCGTGCAGGTCGAGACGCCGGCGTCCGCCACGGACGGCGTTCCCCTCGCCCCGGATCCGGGCGTGGACGTCGGGGCGACCGAGGTCGTGCTGACCCGCGCGGGGGAGCGCCTCGTGGTTCGGCCGGGCCCGGACGGACGCTGGCGGCGGACGCACGTCCGGCCGGGCACCTGGCGGGTCGAGGTGCACCTCGCCGCGGCGTCGACGCGCGTGCGCGCCGTGCACGCGCCCGACGCGGTGCACCTCCCGCCGGGTGGGGAGGCGGCGGTGCCGGTGGGGGTGACGGTGGAGCCGCGCACGGTGCGTTCGCGGGACGGCGGCACCCTCTCGGTGCCGAGCGACGGCGAGTGATCGGGTGGGGCGGACGTCCCTGGTTGCGGCCCGCGTGCCGTGACGTGATGCGGTGGAACGCGAAACGAGGAGGGTGTGCATGCGCGGTACCACCGCACCGATTCGCCACGACCGCGACGGGGGCAGCGATGCCACGCGCCGCGCGCGGGTCGCCCTCGCGCCGCTCGACGCGGAGGACGTCGCGACGCGCGCGCTGGTCCGCGATCTCGGGGCCGGGGGGCTGGACGTCGACGTGGTTGCCGGCCCCCCGGAGGCCGGGGAGCTCCCCTCGGGCGCCGACGCGCTCCTCGTGGACGTCGACCCGGTGTCGGGCGCCGGGTGGGCGTGCGCGGAGGCGGCGCGGACCGACGTCCCCGCGGTCCCGCTCCTCGTCCGGATGGTGGGCGAGGACGTCGATGCGACCCTCCGCGGGTTCGATCTCGGTGCGGAGGACGTGCTGCTGCACTCGACCGCATCGGCCGAAGTCCTCGCGCGGATCGGGGTGGTGATCCGCCGCCACCGCGCCGATGGCGTCATCCGCTACGGCGATCTCGTCATCGATTTCACCGCCCGCGCGGCGTTTCTCGGGTCGCGACCGCTCGACGTGTCGGGGTTGCAGTTCGACGTGCTGGCCGTGTTGGCGCGGCATCCGGATCGGGTGTGGACGCGCCGCGAACTGGTCGAACGGGCGTGGCCGGCGTCGGGCACCCCGTCCGCGCGGAGCGTGGACGTGCGCATCCGCCACCTGCGGGTCGCGTTGGGCGACGACGTGCACGACCCCACGTTCATCGAGACCGTGCGCGGCCGCGGCTACCGGTGGCTCCGGGCCGGCGCCGCAGTGACGCATGCCTTTACGGATCCGTAACGACGCGGTTACAATTGCGGGTATGGTACCGTGTACGCCGCACCAAGCGAAACGAGGCACCCCATGACCGTGCGCCCCCCCACCCTCCGCCCCACGTCCAACGTCCTGTTCGTCGGCCTCGACGCGGCGCTCCGGTCGGCCCTCGAGCGTCGGCTGACCGAGAACGAGGTCCGCGTCGTCGTGGAGGACGACGTCGACGCCGCCCCGGCCCACGGGCCCGACGTCGACGTCGCGGTGATCGACGTCCGCCACGCGGGCGCCCTGGATCTCGCGCGCGGGCTCCGTCGCTTTCGGCCCGAACTCCCCCTCCTGAGCATCGGCGCGGCGGACGACGTCGCGACGACCGTCGAGCTGCTCGATCGCGGGGTCGAGGATCACCTCGAGGCGCCGGCCGACGCGGACGTCGCGGCGTGGCGGGTGCAGGCGGCGACGTCGGGTGGCGTCGGGGTGCGTCCGCTCGGGGCGCAGGACCTCCGCTTCGACGAGGGGGCCCGCACGGTGCACTACCAGGGTCGCAGCGCCACGCTGACGCCGGGCGAGTACGACCTCGTCGCGACGCTCGCACGCAAGCCCGGGCACGTCTTCCGTCGCGGCGACGTCGTCGCGCGCCTGTGGGGGCGCGACTCGGAGAACGGCGAGCGGGCGGTGGACGCCCTCGTCAGTCGGACGCGACGCCGCCTCGAGCGGGAGCTCGGGGTCGAGGGCGGCATGATCCGCACGGTGCGGGGCGTCGGCTACCAGTTCGAGCGGCGCCGCACCGCGCGCGAGGACGACGCGGAGGCGGTGGCGTGAGCGGGGCTTCGGGGGACGCCGTGAGCCTCTTGTGGTTGCGCGCCGACGCGCCGTCGTTGGGCGACGTCGGCGCGACGTTGGAGCGCGAGGGGTACGTCGCGCACGTTGCGCCGCAATCGGCGCCGGACGCGCACGCCGCCTCGTTGGGCGTCGACGCCGTCCTGCTCGACGGGCTCGAGGAGGCGGGCTGGCGCTTCCTGCGGAGCGTGCTGTCGAGCCGGCCGGACCTACCGATCGTCGTGGTCGCCGAATCGCTTCCGCCCGAGGCGCGGATCGGCCTGTTGGATCTCGGGGTCGCCGCGCACGTCCCGGCGCCGGTCGACGACGCCGTCCTGGCGGCCCGCCTGCGCTGGGCTCGGGCGCGGCGCGAACGCCGCACCGCGCACTCCGGTCCGGTGCTCGAGGTGGACGACGCGCAACGCCGCGTCTGGCTGAACGGGGAGGCGCTCGACCTGCCGCGGCGCGAGTTCGACGTCCTGACGATGTTGATGATGAACGCCGGCCGCGTCGTCCCGCGCGAGCGCCTGATGCAGTCGGTGTGGGGCCCCAGCTACAGGCCGGGCTCCCGGTCGCTCGACGTGCGCGTCAGCCGCCTCCGCAAGCTGTTGGGGGACGGCGAGCGGGAGGCGGCGCCGGCGATCGAGACGGTGCCCGGCGTCGGGTACCGGCTGCTGGTCTAGGGCCCGGCGCGCCTCCCCGCGCGCTTCGGCGCTCGAGCCCGCGTCCGGACCCGAGCGCCGAAGCGTTCAGGTGGCGGCGACGCCGGGCGCCGCGCGGCGCGACCGCGCGAAGTTGATCCCCAGCACCGCCGCGATCAACGCGAAGCCGGCGACCTCGATGACGAACGCCGGGAAGAAGATCGCGACGGTCCCCGCGCTCGCCAGCAGCCGGGAGAACCACGTCATGCGCGTGAACAGGAACCCCTCGATCGCCGCGGCGAACGCCCCGAGCGCCGCGAACGCGGTGAGGACCGTCCAGGCGACGTACCACCAGGCCCCCCCGAGGATCATCTCGGGGTTGAACACCATGAACAGCGGCACCAGGTAGAGCCCCTTCGCGAACTTCCACGCCTCGACGCCCGTCCGCATCGGGTTGGCACCGGCGACGCCGGCCCCGGCGAAGGCGGCGAGGGCGACCGGCGGGGTGACGTTCGAGTCCTGCGAGTACCAGAACACCAGCAGGTGCGCGATGATCAACGGGATCCCGAACTCCTGCGTGAGGGCGGGACCCGTCAACACGATCAGCACGATGTAGCTGGCGGTGACCGGCAGGCCCAGGCCCAGGATGAGGCTGGCGATCAGGACCAGCAGCAACGCCAGCAGCAGGCTGCCGCCGGAGAACGAGATCATCAGGCTCGAGAACTTGAGGCCCAAGCCGGTCAGCCCGACGACGCCGACCACGATGCCGGCGACCGCCGTCGCGACCGACACGGGGAGGGCGTTGCGGGCCCCCACCTCGAGCGCCTCGAGGGTCTTGACCGCACCCCGGGCCAGCGCCCGGCCCCACGATTCGTCGGCCTCCGCGGGGCGGGCGAGCACCGACCGGCCGGCCAGCGTCGCGGGGGCGGCGGCGTCGACGCCGATCTCCGACGGCGGGTTCGTCGGGGCCCGCCCGAGGGTGAAGCGGCGCACGACGTAGCGAAGCGCGCTGACGGCGAGGATGGCGAGGATCGAGACGAAGCCGACGCGGTCGGGGGAGATGTTCTGCAGCAAAAAGCCGATCAGGACCGCCAACGGCACCAGGAAGTGCCACCCCCGCGCGAAGACGTCGCGGACGTTCGGGAGCTCCTCCTTCGTCATGCCGCGCATGCCGCGCTTCGCGGCGATGATGTCGACGAACAGGTAGACCGTCGCGAAGTACAGGATCGCCGGGAGGATCGCCAGGCGCACGATCTCGACGTACGGAATGCGGGTGTACTCCGCGATCAGGAAGGCGCCCGCCCCCATGATGGGCGGCATCACCTGCCCCCCCGTGGAGGCGGCGGCCTCGACGCCGCCCGCCTCCTCGGGCTTGTAGCCGAGCTTCTTCATCAACGGGATCGTGAACGAGCCCGTCGTCACGACGTTCGCGATGGCGCTGCCCGAGATCGAGCCCATGAAGCCGGACGCGATGACGGACGCCTTCGCCGGCCCGCCGCGCTGCCGCCCCGCCGCGGCGTAGGCGAGATCGATGAAGAAGCGGCCCGCCCCGGTGATCTCCAGGAACGCACCGAACAGCACGAAGATGAACACGAAGGTCGCCGCGACGCCCAGCGGAATCCCGAAGATCCCCTCCTGCCCGAGGAACAACTGATCGACGATGCGGTCGACGCCGTACCCGCGATGCTGCAAGATGCCGGGCAGCGTGACGCCGTCGATGAGGCCGCGCGGGCCGGTCATGGCGTAGAGGATGAAGACGATGCCGATGATCGAAATGGTCGGCCCGATCACGCGGCGCGCGGACTCCAGCACCACGACCGTCCCGATGGCGCCCATCAGGATGTCGGTCGGCGTGTAGAAGCCCGAGCGGTTCACGATCGCCGTGAGGTTGATCAACAGGTAGCCCGTCGACGCGAGCGACGCACCGATGAGCGCCAGGTCGACCGGCCAGCGGATCCACGGGTTGCGGCTGGTGGGGAACAACAAAAAGGCCAGCACCAGCACGAACGCCAAGTGCCCGCCGCGCTGCACGAACAGGTTCACCGTCGCCAGGCCGGCCGTATAGAGCTGGAAGAGCGAGAGGCCGATGGCGACGAGCGCAATGATCGCCGCGACGACCTGCGCGACGCGTCCGGGGCCCGCCTCCGGCGGCCGGCTCACGGCGTCTCCACGATGGTGACGACGACCCGCTCGCGGGCGGCGAGGGCGGACAGGTCGAGCGTCCGGTCGCCGGCGTGCAGGGTGTGGTCGTTCACGCCCGGGTCCCCGACGCGGAGGAGGAACCCCCGCTCCGGGACGGGCTCGTCGATGTCGCGCACCCAGTACCCGCCGCGACCGTCGCTTTCCAGCGTGCCGCGCCCCGGAACGTGCCCGAGGCCCGCGTCGAACGCGGGCATGTGGCTGGCCTCCAGCACCATGCGACCCCTTTCGAACCGAAAATAATCTCGAACCAAGATACCGGTGACGGAGTGACGCCAGGACAGCATCCAGGCGCCGTCGTCGGGGAGGGGGAGGCGGGCGACGGACGTGCCGTCCTCCCAGCGTCGAACGTCGATCACCCGGTCGGGACCGGGCTGCGGGTCGGGACCGGCGGCGAGGGCGGTGGCGGCGAGCAGGAGGACCGCGAGCGCTCCCCCGACCCGCCGGGCCGCGCCGCGCGGGAGGGTCCCCACGAACCCTCCCGCGCACCGCACGGGACGTGCGATGGGCACGTCCGCCCCCTTAGTTCGGGGGCATCAGGTCGGCGGGCACCTCGTAGCCGGCGTCCTCGAAGTAGCGGACCGCGCCGGGGTGGAACGGGATCGGCGTGGCGGCCAGGGACAGCTCCGGCGTGGTGTTGTTCGCGCTCGGGTGGACCGCGATGACCTCGTCGATGTGCGTGTAGAGCACGTCGAGGAAGTCGTACGCCAGTTGCTCGTCCATCTCCGCGGCGACGAGGATCACGTTCGGGGTCCCGATCGTGCTGACGTCCTCGTCGACGCCGGTGTACGTCCCGGCCGGCAACGTCACGGGCGCGAACACGTCGCTGGCCCCGAGGCCGTTCTCGAGCTCCTCGCCCTCGATGCTGACGATCTCGATGTCGCGGGTCGTCGCCAGGTCGAGGATCGAGCTGGTGGGCGGACCGACCGACCAGAAGCCGGCGTCGATGTCGCCGTCGCGGAGCGCCGCGGCGGTCTCGTTGAAGTTCAGGCGCTGCTCGTCGATGTCGTCGTACGTGATGCCGTTCGCTTCGAGGATCGATTGCGCCGACACCTCGGTGCCGCTGCCGGGGGCCCCGACCGAGACGCGCTTGCCCTCGAGGTCGGCGAGGCTCTCGATGCCGCTCCCGGCGAGGGTCACGAGGTGCACGGTGTTGGCGTACGCCACCCCGAGCGCCCGGAGGTTCGGCAGCTGCGGCGGCTGGCCGTCGCCACCGAAGTTGCCGGTCCCGGTGTAGGCCTGGAGGACCGTGTCGGCGAGCGCCAGGGCGATGTCGGACTCGCCGCGGGCGATGAAGCCGGAGTTGGCGACCGACGCGCCGGTGGACTCCGCCGCGGCGGTGTAGCCGTCGATGTAGGTGTTGATGAGTTCGGCGTAGGCGCCGCCGGTCGGGTAGTACGTCCCGCCGGTCCCGCCGGTGGCGATCGAGAGGCTGTTCTGCGCGAACGCCATCCCGAGGGTGAGGGCCACGGCGGCCAGCGCGGATGCGACGAATCGGTTCGACATACCGGTCCTCCATTACGAGCAGGGGGAAGTTGGGGACGAACGTCCCTTTCGAATTGTGCCCCGACATGCGTGGGACGGCTGCCGGAGTGTGAGGATGATGACGGTTCGTCCAACGGCCCGTCTGTGCCCTGCGCGACAGTGGTTTCCGGCCCGGTGGTACAACGACGCCATGCTCGACGACCTGCTCGTCCTCGACCTCTCCCGCGTCCTCGCGGGGCCCTACGCGACGCAGGCGCTGCGCGACCTCGGAGCGCGCGTCGTCAAGGTCGAGGCGCCGCACGGCGACGACACCCGCGGGTGGGGCCCCCCGTTCCTCGCCGGCGAGGGTAGCGACGCGGGCTACTTCGCGTCGGTCAACCGCGGCAAGGAGAGCCTCGCCGTGGACCTCAAGCGGCCCGAGGGCCGCGACGTCGTCCGTCGCCTCGCGCTCGAGGCGGACGTGCTCGTCGAGAACTTCAAGGTCGGGGACCTGGCCCGCTACGGCCTCGCGCCCAGCGACCTCGCCGCCGACCACCCGAGCCTGATCTACGCCTCGATCCGGGGGTACGGCTCGACCGGTCCGCGCGCCCACGACCCCGGGTACGACGCGGCGTTGCAGGCCGCGACGGGCCTGATGGCGATGACCGGCGAGGCGGACGGCGAGCCGGTCAAGGTGGGGGTGGCGTGGATCGACGTGCTGAGCGGTCTGCACGCCGCCACGGCGATCCTCGCCGCGGTGCACCATCGCGACCGGACCGGCGAGGGGCGCCACCTCGATCTGTCGCTCTACGAGGTCGGCCTCGCCTCGCTCGTGAACCAGGCGCAGGGGGCGCTCCTCACCGGGGCCGCCCCCGCCCGGTTGGGCAGCGCCCACCCGAGCATCGTGCCGTACCAGGCGTTCGCGACGGCCACCGACCCCCTCATGCTGGCGGTCGGCAACGACGCGCAGTTCGCGCGGGCCGCCGCCGTCCTCGACCTCCCCGACGTCGCCGACGACCCGCGCTACGCGCACAACGCCGGGCGGGTCGAGCACCGCGAGGTGCTGGTGCCGCGCATCGCCGCCCGCCTCGCGGAACGCCCGCGGGACGCCTGGCTGGCCGCGTTCCGCGAGGCGGGCGTCTCCGCCACGCCGGTCCTCGACCTGCCCGACGCCCTGCGCGACCCGCAGGCGGAGGCGCTCGGGACGGTCGGCACCTACTCGCACCCCGACGCCGGCGACGTGCCCTTCGTCCGGAGTCCGCTGCGGCACCACCGGCCGCTCGCGGCGGCCGGCGACCCGCCCCCCGCGAACGCCGAGGGTGCGAAATCCCGCGAGGACGCGGGCCGTCCACCGCGGCGGGGCGAGCACGGGCCCGCGATCCTGCGCGAGGTGCTCGGGATGGCGGACGGAGAGGTGGACGCCCTGATCGATGCCGCCGTCCTGCACGTCGACTGACGTACGCCCGGTAGGCTCGCCCCGTGCGCTCCCTCGAACTCCTCGTCCTCCTCGCGCTCGCGGCCCGCGCCGGCCTCGCGGTGCGCCCGGGGCCCCGGGACGGTGCCCCCCGCGTCCGCCTCGAGGCGACGGCGGTCCTCGCCGTCGCCGTCCTGGCCCAGGTCGCCCTCGAGGGCCTACGCTGGACCCTCGCGCCGCTCCACGCCCTCGCCGTCGCCTGGATCGTCCGCGACGTCGTTCGCGCGGTCCGCGGACGTGCGCACGGCGCGCCGCGTTCGGGACCGCGCGCCGGGACCGCGGTGGGTCTGACCGCCCTCGTGCTCGCGGTCGCCGCGCCCTCCTGGATCCTCCCCGTCCCGCGACTTCCCGCCCCGACCGGCCCCCATGCGGTCGGCAGCGCTTCGCTCACCACGACCGTTGCCCTCCCCGCCGACGCCTTCCCCCCCGGAACGGCGTCGGCGACCGACGCCACGCCCGAGGCGTCCCGCCGCGTCCGCGCCCGCCTCTGGTACCCCGCCGCCCCGCCCGCCGGCGGGGCGGCCTGCGAGGGACGCTGGCTCGAGCACCCCGGCGCGATGCTGCCCGCCCTCGCCGAGCGGGGCGGGCTCCCCCGCGGGGCGATGACGCACCTGCGCTTCGCCCGCGTGCACGCCTGCTGGGGCGCCCCGGTCGCCGACCTGGGGACGCTCCCGGTCGTCACGCTCGATCACGGGCGCGGCGGCTTCGCGGCGCAAACCACCTACCTCGCCGAAGAGCTCGCGTCCCACGGGGCGTTGGTCGTCGCGCCGGAGCACCCCGGCGGCGCCGTCGCCACCTGGGTGGACGGGGCGCTCGTCCCGTTCGACCCGGTCGCCTTCGGGGCGGGGCTCGACGGCGCGGCGTACCGCGAAGCGATCCGCGCCCTCGGCCGCCGCTGGGTCGCCGACGTCCGCGCCGTTCTGGACGCCGTCGAGGCAGGCGAAGGCCCGCCGGGCCTGGCGGAGCGGATGGCTCGCGACGTCCTGGTCGCCGCGGGGCACTCCACCGGCGGCGGCGCGGCGTTCGGGACGTGCGCCGCGGAGCCCGGCTGCCGCGCGGCGGTCGGGTTGGACCCGTGGATGCTGCCGGCCCCCGCGACGCTGCTCGGGCCGGCGACGTCGGCGGGGGGGCTGGACGCCGACGTGCGCGCGGTGTTCAGCGACCCGGCGCGCGGGTTCTTCGAGCCCGCCAACCGCGAGGCGTTCGACGGCCTCGCCGAAGCGACCCGCGCCCGCGGGCACGACGTGCGCGCCGTCGCGCTCCCGGGGGCGGGCCACAACGACGTCACCGACGTGCCGTTGCTGTCGCCGCTGGCCGGCCTCCTGGGGCTGTACGTCGGGCCGGCCCCCGCCGCCGAGGTTCACGCCCGCGTCCGCACCGAGGTCATTGCGGCCCTGGAACGGGCGCGCGCCCCCGCCGACGCCGCCCGGCGCCGGTAGCATCATTGGCGGAGGTGCCCGCATGACGATCCCCCCGGTGTCCGGCTCCGACCGCCCCGAAGCGGACGCGATGGCGGCGGCGTACGCCGCCGCGGACGCGGTCCTCGCCCGCATGACGCTCCGTGAGCGCATCGGCCAGATGACGCAGCCGGAGAAGGGCAGCGTCACGCCCGACGAGGTCGCCGAGCACGCCCTGGGCTCGGTGTTGTCCGGTGGGGGCGGCGCGCCCGACGTCAACGACGCCGCGCATTGGCGCGCCATGATCGACGCCTTCGCAGGCGGCGCGCGCCGCAGCCGGCTCGGGGTGCCGCTGCTGTACGGCGTCGACGCGGTCCACGGGCACAACAACCTGCACGGCGCGACGATCTTTCCGCACAACGTCGCCTTGGGCGCCGTCGACGACGTCGACCTCACCGAACGCGTCGCGCGCGCCACGGCGCTCGAGACCGCGGCGACGGGGGCGCGCTGGACGTTCGCGCCGGCCCTCAGCCTGCCGCTCGACGTGCGGTGGGGCCGGACGTACGAGGGGTTCGGCCAGGATCCCGACCTCGTCGGGCGGCACGGGGCGGCGGTGGTCCGGGGCCTACAGCACGTCGCGGAGGGCGACCGCGGTCTGCGCGACGGCGGCGCGGTCCTGGCGTGCGCCAAGCACTACCTGGCCGACGGCGGGACGCGCTACGGGTCGTCCATGCGCGTCGACCGCGACGACCTCGACGCGGCGACCGAGGACCCCACCCTCGCGAACGCCGGCTCGCACGAGGCGTTCCTCGAGGAGATGGCGCGCGGCGCCTGGACGCTGGACCAGGGGATGGCGGAGGGGAGCGAGGCGCTCCTGCGGCGGGTGTTCCTCGCGCCGTACCGCGCCGCCCTCGAAGCGGGGGCGTTGACGGTGATGGCGTCGTACGGCGCTTGGAACGGCGTGCGGATGCACGCCCACCGGTCCCTGCTACAGGACGTCCTGAAGGGCGAACTCGGCTTCACCGGGTTCGTGGTGAGCGACTGGGACGGCGTCGCGCAGCTCGATCCCGAAGACCCGCGCCGCGCCGTCGCGACGGCGGTGAACGCGGGGATCGACATGGTGATGGTCCCGTTCGCGTGGCGGGCGTTCATCGACGACCTCGCCGCCCTCGTCGACGCCGGCGAGGTGCCCGAGGCGCGCGTCACCGACGCCGCCCGCCGGATCCTGGCGGTCAAGGCCCGCCTCGGTCTGCTCGACGGCGTCGACGCAGAGGCGGCCTCCGCCGGGGCCCCCGCCGCGGAGCCGGGGCGCGACGTCGTCGGCTGCGACGCCCACCGGGCGCTCGCGCGGGAGGCGGCGGGGCGCAGCCAGACCCTCCTCGCGAACGACGGCGCGCGGCTGCCGCTCGCGCCCGAGGACGGACCGTTCCTCGTGGCGGGGGGCGCGGCGGACGACGTCGGGCTGCAGTGCGGCGGGTGGACGGTCTCCTGGATGGGGTCGCCCGGCCCCATCACGCCCGGCTCGACGCTGCTCCAGGGGATCCGGGAGCACGCCGGCGACGCCGACGTCGCGTACGAGCCCGCCGGCGACGGCGCGCATCGCGCACCGGTCGGCATCGTCGCCCTCGCCGAACCCCCCTACGCCGAGGGCATGGGGGACCGCCGGTCGCTCGCCCTCCCCGACGACGACGTCGCCCTCGTGGAGCGGGTCCGGGCGCGCGTGGACCGGCTCGTGGTGATCGTGTTCTCCGGCCGCCCGCTCGTCCTCGGGTCCGTCGCGGACCTCGCCGACGCGCTGGTGGCCGGGTGGCTGCCGGGGAGCGAGGGGGCGGGCGTCGCCGATCCGCTGTTCGGGGTGCGCGCCTACGAGGCGCGCCTGCGCTACGTGTGGCCGGCGTCGGACGCCGCGCTTGCGTTGCACCCGTTCGGGCCCGACGGCGAGCCCGAGCCGCCCGGACCGGACGACCCGCGGGTCGCGTGGCCGCTCCTGCACGGCCGGACGACGACGCCGCGCCGTTGAGGGGCCGCGCTCAGTCGGCGGGTCGGTCGACGAGGATCGGCAGCGGATCCACCGCATCCCAGTCGCAGGGGTCCTCGGGATCGCCGGAGAGGTACATGCCGAGGTGCAGGTGCGGCGGCGTGGTGCGGGCGTTGCCGCTGTTGCCGACGTAGCCGAGGACGGTGTCGGGGGTGACGTACTGGCCCTCGCGCACGTCGGCGTAGCGTTCCAGGTGCGCGTAGTAGTAGCGCGCCCCGCCCCCGCCGACCACCGTGACGGTCCGCCCCCCGAGCGTGCGTTCGCCGATCCGCCAGATCCACCCGTGCGTCGCGCTGCGGATCGGGGTCCCGCGCTCGGCGAAGATGTCCTGCCCCTCGTGCCGCCGCCCGCCGCTGCGCGGGCCGCCCCACGTGTCGGCGACCTGCGCGACGCGGACGCCGTCGACCGGCATCACCAGGGCGTCGTCGACCGCCTCCCCCGCCGCCGCGACGTACAGGGGGAAGACCTCGCGGTAGCGCGCGCGGATCTCCCGCGCCCGCGCCTCCGCTTCGGTGTCGGGTGGGGGCGGCGGTTCGTCGGGGCCGGGGCAGACGAAGGGTGGCTGTTCGACGCCGGCCCCCTCGGGCGGGACCTGGCCGGCGACCGACCCCATCAGGGTCGCGACGAGGAGGGCCGCGAGGCGCGTCGGGGGACGGGGCCCGGAGGCGGGTCGGGCGCGCGGTGCGGGCGGTGCGGGCGGCACGGACCCTGCGGGCGGCACGGACCCCGCGCGCGGAGCGGTCCGGGGGTCGGGCGGGGACGCGAGGGGGTCCGGGCGCATGCGCGACAGGTTACGCGGGCGGTGCGGCGACGTCCGTGCTCGGGATGGCGGAGGGAACCGTCGAGGCGCGCACG
>JAVLCF010000067.1 GCA_031581195.1 Trueperaceae bacterium
GTCGTGGTGGCGTACACCGTGCGGGTACCGGCGGCGTCGAGCGCCATGGCGGCGGTCCCGGCGTACGCCCGCACGAGGCCGCCCGCCCCGAGGCGGGTGCCCCCGAACCAGCGGATGCACACGATCGAGGCGCGATCGAGGTCGCGTTTGAGGAGCACCTCGAGCATCGGGCGGCCGGACGTGCCGCCCGGCTCGCCGTCGTCGTCCGCCCCCATCGCGTCCCCGAACCGCCAGGCGCTCACGTGGTGCGTCGCGTCGGGATGTTCGGCGCGGGCGGCGGCCAGGTGGGCGGCGGCGTCCTCCGGCACGTCGATCGGCGCGACCCGCGCCCGGAACCGCGACCCGCGAATCTCGCGCTCGCGTTCCGCGGGGCGCGCGAGCGTCCGGTACGCCATGCCGGAACGCTACCACCGGCCGCGACGGACGCGTGCGCCGGCCGGGGGCGTGCTAGCCTTCGGTCATGATCGGGCCCGCGTTCGCGCCGCGTCGATGTTCGCCCTGAGGGGCTCCGTCGCCCCACCGGCCGGTCCGTCCCCCGTCGCTTCGATGCACCCCCGGCGCGCTGCGGCGCGCCCGTGAACGCCTGCGAGGTTCCCGTGTCCCTGACCCTCTACGACAGCATGACGCGCGCCAAGCGCCCCTTCGACCCCGTCACGCCCGGGCACGCCGGCCTGTACTTCTGCGGCCCGACGGTCTACTCCGAGCCGCACCTCGGGCACGCCCGGGGGCCGGTCGTGTTCGACGTGCTCCGCAACTGGCTGGAGCACCTCGGGTACGCCGTCCGTCTGGTCAGCAACGTCACCGACGTCGGGCACCTCGTCGACGACGGCGACGACGGCGAGGACAAGCTCGCGGCGCGCGCCGCCCTCGAGCGGCTCGAACCGATGGAGGTCGCCGAGAAGTACTTCTGGGCCTACTTCGACGCCATGGCGAAACTCGGGGTCCGCCGCCCCAGCGTCGTGCCGCGCGCCACGGGGCACATCCCCGAACAGATCGCCCTCGTCGAGGACCTCGTGCGCGCCGGCCTGGCGTACGAACGCCACGGCAACGTGTACTTCGACGTCTCCGCCTGGAGCGACTACGGCGTGCTCTCCGGACGCGATCCCGACGCCCTGCTGGAGGGCACGCGGGTGGAGACGCGCGGCGACAAGGACGACCCCCGCGACTTCGCGCTCTGGAAGCGGGCGGAGGGCGGGCACCTCATGCGGTGGTCGTCCCCGTGGGGCGAAGGGTTCCCCGGATGGCACCTCGAGTGCTCGGTCATGAGCACGAAGTACCTCGGGGACGAATTCGACGTGCACGGCGGGGGGCTGGACCTGATCTTCCCGCACCACGAGTGCGAGATCGCGCAGGCGCGGGGGGCGGGGAAGCCGTTCGCGCGGACGTGGATGCACTGGAACATGCTGACGCTCGGGGGCGAGAAGATGTCGAAATCGAAGGGGCACGTCGTCGAGCTGGCGCCCCTGTTCGAGCGACACGCGCCGGACGTCGTCCGCTTCCACCTGCTGCGCAGCCACTACCGCAGCGTCTCCGACTTCGGGGAGGAGGCCCTCGCGGCGTCGGAGGGGGGCCTCCGGCGCCTGCGGGACGCCGCCCGCGTTGCGCGGGAGGTGGCGGGCGAGGCGTCCCCCGACGGCGGCTACGCCGCCGACGCACGCGCGGCGTTCGACGCCGCGATGAACGACGACCTCGCCACGCCCCAGGCGCTGGCGGCGTTGTTCGACCTGGCGCGGGACGTCAATCGCGACGCGTCGCACCTGACGCCGGAGCAGGCCGCCGACGCCGCCGAGACGTTCGCGTCCCGGCTCGGCGCCGTCCTGGGGGTCGCCCCGTTCGACGACGCCGCGACCGAGGGGGCGGCGGCCCGCGCGCGCTTCGACGGCCTCGTCGCGATGGTGCTGGAGGCGCGGCAGGCGGCCCGCGAACGCCGCGACTTCGCGGCGGCGGATGCGCTTCGCGACCGCCTCGAGGCGCTCGGGCTCGAGATCGAGGACACCCCCGAAGGCCCCCGCGTCCGGGTGCACGACGCCCCCACCTGAGGTCCCACCGGGGGTCCCACCTCGGCACGTGCCGAGCCCGTGACGGTCTCCTCCCTGGAGGGTCTCGGGTTCGTTCCCGGTCCCCCGTCCACGCTGGCGGGACGGCGCGTACCCTTCGGACGTGGGGCACCCTCCTTTCGTCGGTCCGCCGGACGGCGTCTCAACTCAGTCCCCCGAGACGGACGCCGCCCCCGGACCACCCCCGCCCCACGTCGCGCCGAGCGCGCTCGCGCCCGAGGTCCGCGCGTTCCTTCGCCTCTTCGCGAACGACGCCGGACCCGGACCGCGAGCGCTCGCGCGACTCCTCGACCGCTACGCCACCCCAACCGCCGCGCACGACGCCGTCGTGCGGGGCGACGTCCCGCACGACCTGGCCGACGTCGCCGCCGCCGTCCGGCCGGCCCTCACGCCCGCCACGTACGCCGACGCCGCCCGCGCGTTCGCCCGGCAGGCGGCGGCCGGCGACGTCCTCGTCGCCCTCGGGGAGGCCACCTACCCCCCGTCGCTCGCCGCGATCCACGACCCACCCCCGCTCCTCTGGCGCCGAGGGCACCTCCCCGATGCCCTCCTCGCCCCCGCCGGCCTGGCGCCCGCCGTCGCGATCATCGGGACGCGGCGCGCCAGCCGCGACGGTCTCGCCTTCGCGCGGGCCCTGGCGTACGACGTCGCGTCCACCGGGACGACCGTCGTGTCGGGGCTGGCGCTCGGCATCGACGGCGCCGCCCACGAGGGCGCCCTCGCCGCGGCGCCGGACGGCACGGTCGCGGTCCTCCCGACGCACCTCGGCGCCATCCACCCCCCGCAGCACGCGACCCTGGCGCGGCGCATCGCCCGCGGCGGGGCGCTGCTGAGCGACGTCCCGCGCCCGCGCCGGACCCGCAAACACGCGTTCGTGCGGCGCAACCGGATCGTCTCCGGCCTCACCCGCGCCGTCGTGGTGGTCGAGGCGCCCTTCCGCTCCGGAACGCGCCACACCGTCGACTTCGCCATGGAGCAGGGGCGCGACGTGTTCGTCGTGCCGCACGCCGCGACGTGCGAAGCGGGCCGCGCCGCCGCCGCCTGGTTGCGGGACGGCGCACGGCCGCTCGTCGACGCAGCCGACCTGTTCGACGGGTCCTGAGTTTGCCCCAGGGGGTCCGCGCCCCCGGGGGCGTGCGGTACCCTTCCCACGTGGAACGACGCGACCCCATCGCGACCGGAACCTACTTCGCGCTCGACGCGCGCGGCGCGGACCGCGAGCAGTTGCGCGACCCCGCCGTCCTGGACGCCTGGCTGGCCGACGTCGCCGCCCGCCTCGAGGGCCGCGACGCCGCGACGCCGGTCCACCACCGGTACGACGACGGCAGCAGCCACGCGGTGATCCTCGACGAGGCGTTCGCGATGCTGCACGCCTTCCCCGACGAGGGGCACCTGGCGTTCCTGGCGTTCCACCACCACGCCATCAGCGACGCCGACCTCCAGCGGGTCGTCGCGGAGGCGTTCGCCGCGACCCGCGTCGAGAGTTCGCTGCGGAGCCGCGCGACCGCCATGCCGAGCGACGGCGCGGCGCTCGCCCGACGCCTGGCGGGCGAACGCGCGTGGGCCCGCGCTCGATTGGTGCCCTCCCCCGTCCCCGAAACCGACTGACGGCGTGCCGCCGCGCGGTGCGGTGCGGTGGTAGCCTTCCCGGCGTTCGGGACCACCGACCGAAACGGAGGCGACCGTGGCCGACATCGTTCTCGCCCTCGATCAGGGCACCACGAGCTCCCGCGCGATTCTCTTCGACGCGGGCGGCGGCATCGTGTCCGTCGCACAGAAGGAGTTCGAGCAGTTCTATCCGAAGCCCGGCTGGGTGGAGCACGACGCCCGCGAGATCTGGAGCACGCAGTCCGGCGTCGCGACCGAGGCGATGGCGCGGGCCGGCGTCCGCGCGAGCGACGTCGCTGCGATCGGCATCACGAACCAACGCGAAACGACGGTGCTGTGGGACCGCGCGACGCTGGAGCCGGTGCACCACGCCATCGTGTGGCAGGACCGCCGCACCGCCGGGATGATCGACGCGCTCGTCGCCGACGGCGCCGGCGAACGCATCACCGCCCGCACGGGGCTCGTGCCCGACGCGTACTTCAGCGCCAGCAAACTCGCGTGGTTGCTGCGCTCCGACCCGGAGATCGCACGGCGCGCCCGCGCCGGCGACCTGGCGTTCGGCACCATCGACAGCTGGTTGGTCGCCCGCCTGACCCGCGGCGACGTGCACGTCACCGACGTCAGCAACGCCAGCCGGACGATGCTGTTCGACATCCACGCCCTCGACTGGAGCGACGACCTGCTGGACCTGTTCGACATCCCCCGCGCCGTCATGCCGACGGTCGTGGCCAGCAGCGGCGTCGTCGGCACCGTCCCCGCCGACCTGTTCGGGGCGGAGGTCCCGATCGCCGGCATCGCCGGGGACCAGCAGGCCGCGACGTTCGGCCAAACCGCCTTCGAGCCGGGCATGGCGAAGAGCACGTACGGGACGGGCGGCTTCATGGTGATGAACACGGGCGACACCCCGATCGCCTCCACCAACCGCCTCCTCACCACCGTCGCGTGGGACCAGGACGGCGTCGACTACGCCCTCGAAGGCAGCATCTTCATCGCCGGCGCCGTCGTGCAGTGGCTGCGCGACGGCCTCGGGATCATTCGTGACGCCGGCGACGTCGAGGCGCTCGCGCGCCGCGCGCCGGACAACGGCGGGGTGTACCTCGTGCCCGCCTTCGCCGGCCTCGGCGCGCCCCACTGGGACCCCTACGCGCGGGGCGGCATCTTCGGCCTCACCCGCGGGAGCGGCGCGGCGGAGATCGCGCGGGCCGCGCTCGAGGGGGTCGCCTTCCAGGTGCACGACGTCCTTCGCGCCATGGAGGACGACGCCGGCACGGCGCTCTCGGAGCTCCGCGTCGACGGCGGCGCCTCGAACAACGACCTGTTGATGCAGATCCAGGCGGACCTCCTGGGCGTGCCGGTCGTCCGCCCCACCATCACCGAAACGACCGCGTTGGGCGCGGCCTACCTGGCCGGCCTGGCGGTCGGCGTGTACGCCTCGCGCGAGGCGCTGACCGCGCGCTGGGCGGAGGACGCGCGCTTCGAGCCCACCCTCGACGACGCCGAACGCGAGGCGCTGCTGCACGGTTGGAACCGGGCCGTGGACCGCGCCCGCGCCTGGGCGGAAGGAGACGCATGACGCACCCGGACCGCGCCGCCAGCTGGACCGACCTCACCTCCCACGACTACGACCTGCTCGTGATCGGGGGCGGCGCGACCGGCGCCGGCACGGCGCTCGACGCCGCCGCGCGCGGCCTGCGCGTCGCGCTGATCGAGCGCGACGACGTCTCGGCCGGCACCAGCAGCCGCAGCACGAAACTCATTCACGGCGGGGTGCGGTACCTGGAGAAGGCCGTCAAGGAGTTCGATCGGACCCAGTTCAACCTCGTGCGCGACGCCCTGCACGAACGCGCGACGTTGATCCGCATCGCCCCGCACCTGGCGAAGCCGATCCCGCTCGTGACGCCCCTCTACAACTGGTTGCAGGTGCCGTACTTCATGGCGGGCCTGAAGATGTACGACGGGCTGGCCGGCCGCCAGAACCTGGCCCCCAGCCGCTTCATCGACGCCCGCGAAGCGAAACGGCGCTTCCCGATGCTCGAGGCCGAGGGCCTGCGCGGCGGGGTGCTGTACTACGACGGGCAGTTCGACGACGCCCGCATGAACGTCGCGATCGCCCTCACCGCGCGGGAGCAGGGCGCGACGGTCCTGAACCACGTCGCCGCCACCGGCTTCGAGAAGGAGGACGGGGCGATCCGGGCGGTGCACGTCCGGGATGCGCTCGACGGACGCGAGGGCGTCGTCCGCACGAAGGCGGTGGTGAACGCCACGGGGCCGTTCAGCGACGCGGTGCGGCGCATGGACGACCCGAACGTCGAACCGATGCTGAGCGTCAGCAGCGGCGTCCACGTCGTCCTCGACGAGCGGTTCAGCCCCCCCGAGACCGGCCTGCTGATCCCCGAAACCGAGGACGGCCGCGTGCTGTTCCTGCTGCCCTGGTTGGGGCACACCCTCGTCGGGACGACCGACAACCCCGCCGAGATCGAGGCGCACCCCAAGGCGCACGAGGACGACGTGGCGTACGTGCTGCGGCACGTCGAGAAGTACTTCGACATCCCCGTCTCCCGCGACGACGTCCAAGCGAGCTGGTCGGGCCTCCGGCCCCTCGTCGCCGACCCGTCGTCGGACAGCACCGCCCGCCTCTCGCGCGACCACGTGATCGTGACCTCCCCCGCGGGGCTCGTCACGATCACCGGCGGGAAGTGGACGACGTACCGCAAGATGGCGATCGAAGCGGTCGACGAAGCGCTCGCCGTCGCCGGCCTCGACGCGCCGGCGGTGAAGACCGACGAACTGCCGCTCGTCGGCGGGGCGGCCTACACGCCGACCGGCGCCGGAGCGCTGCAGGAGACGTACGGGTACGACGCCGACGTCGCCGGTCACCTGCACGCCGCGTACGGCGACCGCGCCGACGCGGTGGCCTCCCTGGCCCGCGACCGGGGGCTCGAGGGGCGCCTCGTGCCCGACCACCCCATCCTCGAAGCGGAGGTCGCGTGGGCCGCGGAGCACGAGTTCGCCGCCACCAGCGTCGACGTCCTCGCGCGCCGTACCCGCCTGGCGTTCCTCGACACCGACGCCGCCATGGCGGCCCTGCCCCGCGTCGGGGACCTGCTGCAGGCCAGCCTCGGGTGGGACGACGCCCGCCGCGACGAGGACCGCGCCGACGCGGTGGCGTATATCGTGTAGCCGGCGTTCGGAGGCGGCCGGTACGCCGGGATGGCGGAATCGGTAGACGCTGCGGACTTAAAATCCGCTGCCCGTACGGGCGTGCGGGTTCGAGCCCCGCTCCCGGCACCAGGCAGGCCCCATCGCACGCGTCGACCCCGCCGTTCGGCGGGGTCGACGCGGGGGTGCGTGGTAGCGATGCGGGGACTTGAACCCCGGACCTCACGATTATGAGTCGTGCGCTCTAACCAGCTGAGCTACATCGCCCCGCGAAGGTCCAGCATACCCGCCGCGCCACGCCGCCGGCAAGGCGGCGCACGGCCTTCGGGGTCGCGACGCACGGCGGCCGAGCGCCGGCGCGGACGCCGGTGCTACCCTTCGCGCATGTCCACCGTCCCGCTCGACGCCGTTCACGAAGCCGCCGGCGCGCGCATGACGACGTTCGCCGGCACCCGCATGCCGCTGCAGTACGCCGGCATCCAGGAGGAACACCTCGCCGTCCGCGAGCACGCCGGCCTGTTCGACGTCAGCCACATGGCGGAGCTCCGGGTGGGGGGTGCGGACGCGCTCGCCTTCCTGCGGTACGCCCTCCTCAACGACGCCGCGAAACTCAAGGTCGGACGCGCGCACTACACCATGGTGCCCAACGACCGAGGGGGTCTCGTCGACGACGCGTACCTCTACCGCCTCGACGACGCCGACTGGTTGCTGGTCGCCAACGCCGCCAACCGCGCCGCGGTCGCGGACCGCCTCCAGGACGTCGCGACCGGCTTCGGGGACGCGCACGTCCGCGACGTGTCCGACGCGTGGGCGCTGCTCGCGCTGCAGGGCCCCGCCGCCGCGTCGCTGCTCGACCGGCACGTCGCCGCCGACCTCGCCGCCACGCGGAAGAACGCCACGTTCGCCACGACGTTCGACGGGGTCGCCGTCCGCCTGGCGCGCACGGGCTACACCGGCGAGGACGGCTTCGAGATCTTCGTCCCGCCCTCCGACGTCGCGCCCGTCTGGCACGCCCTCGTCGGCGACGGCGTCGCGCCGTGCGGATTGGGAGCGCGCGACACCCTCCGCCTCGAGGCCGGCTTCCCGCTGTACGGGCACGAGCTCGACGGGGCGCACGACCCCCGCTGCACGCCGTTCGCGTGGGTCGTGAAGGACAAACCGTTCGCGGGCGACGCCGGCTGGCCGACCGAGCCCGCGTGCCCGCGCCGCCTCGTTGGGGTCCGCCTCGCCGAACGCGGCATCGCGCGCGAGGGGTACGCCGTCCGGCGGCCGGACGGGCCCGAGGTGGGGACCGTCACCAGCGGCACCTTGTCGCCGTTGACGCGTGACGCGATCGCGTTCGCGTGGGTCGACGGCACCCTCGCCGCCCCGGGTACCGCGCTGGAGGTCGACGTGCGCGGGCGCGCCGTGGGCGCGACCGTCGTCGACCTTCCGTTCTTCACGCCCGACCGGTAGGTATCCTGCCGCCACGCGGCGCGCCGCGCCGACACGCCCCGAGGAGGCCCCCCATGGACATCCCCGCATCGCTCAGGTACGCCCGGACGCACGAGTGGACGTCGGAACTCGAGGCCGACGTGATGACGGTCGGCATCACCGACTTCGCGCAGGACCAACTCGGGGACGTGGTGTACGTCGAACTGCCCGAGGAGGGCGCCCGCGTCGCCGCCGGCGACGCCGTCGCGGTCGTCGAGAGCGTCAAGACCGCCAGCGACATCTACGCCCCCGTCGCCGGCACGGTGAAGGCCGTGAACGCCGACCTGGAGTCCGCCCCCGAAGCGATCAACGAAGAACCCTACGGCGGCGGCTGGTTGTTCCGCATCGCGCCGGACGACGCGTCCGACCGCGAAGCGTTGCTCGACGCCGACGCCTACCGCGCAGTCTGCGAGGAGGAGTCCTAGTGCGCTACACGCCGCACACGGCGGAGGACGTCCGCGCGGCGTTGGACGCGATCGGGGTGGACGACGTCCAGGCGTTGTTCGCCGACGTCCCCGCCGACCTGCTCGATCCCCCCCTCGACCTGCCCGCGCCCGCCGACGAGGCGACCCTCCTGCGGCACGTCCGCGACCTGGCCGCGCGCACCGACGCCCGATCGCCGTCGTTCCTGGGGGGCGGGGTGCGCGCGCACTTCACGCCGAGCGTCACGAAGCACTTGGCGATGCAGTCGGAGTTCGTCACGGCCTACACGCCGTACCAGGCGGAGGTCGCGCAGGGGGTCCTGCAGACCACCTTCGAGTTCCAGACGATGATGAGCGAACTCACGGGCTTGCCGGTCTCGAACGCCAGCATGTACGACGGCGCCAGCGCCGTCGCGGAGGCCGCCCTCCTCGCGCTCCGCGCCACGAAACGGCGTCGCGTCGTCGTCTCCCGCGGCGTCCACCCGCAGGCGCGCGAGGTGCTCGCGACGTACCTCGCCCCGCTCGACGTCACCGTCGACGTCGTCGACCTCGACGGCGACCACGCGACGCCCGTCCCCGCCGACCTGAGCGACGCGGCGGCGTGGATCGTGCAGAGCCCCAACCACCTCGGGACCGTCGAGCCGTTCCCGCCGCACGTCCGCGCCGCGCACGAGGCCGGCGCCCTCGCCGTCGCGGTCGCGGACCCGCTGTCGCTCGCCGTCCTGCAGTCCCCCGGCGATGCCGGCGCGGACGTCGCGGTCGGCGACGGCCAAACGTTGGGCGTCCCCCCGCAGTTCGGGGGGCCGCACTTCGGCTACATGGTCGTCACCGAACGGCTGCTGCGGCAGCTGCCCGGCCGGCTGGTCGGCGAGACGCGCGACGTCGACGGGCGACGCGGCTACGTGCTGACGCTGCAGGCCCGCGAGCAGCACATCCGCCGCGGCAAGGCGAAATCCAACATCTGCTCCAACCACCAGTTGGCCGCCGGCATGGCGACCATCAACCTCGCCGCGCTCGGGCCCGCGGGGCTGCGCGACCTCGCGGAGGGCAGCGTCCGCAACGCGCACGCCCTCGCCGACCGCCTGCGCCAGGAGGGGTACGACGTCGCCACCGGGAACCGGCCGTTCTTCGCGGAGTTCCCCGTCCGCGTTCCGCGCGACCCGCGCGAAGTGCGCCGCGACCTGCACGCCGCCGGCGTGCGGGCCGGCGTCCCGGTGCCCGACGAGTACGGCCTCGGGTCCGCGATCCTGCTCGCCGCGACGGAATCGACGAGCGACGCCGACGTCGACGCGCTCGTGGCGGCCCTTGCCCGCGTCGCCCCCGCGGCGGAGGTGCCGGCGTGAACGGGCGTCAGGACGACCTCCCCACGATCTTCGAGCGCTCGGAACCGGGACGCCGGGCGGCCCGCCCACCGGTCGTCGAGGGCCCCTCGATGGCGGCGCTGTTGGGGGACGCGGCGCTGCGCGACGCGCCGCCGGCCCTCCCCGAGGTGTCGGAACTCGATCTGGTGCGGCACTACACGAACCTCGCGCACCGGCAGACGTCGATCGACGGCAACGTCTACCCCCTCGGGAGTTGCACCATGAAGTACAACCCGAAGGTGCACGAAGAGGTCGCCGCCCTGTTCGAGGACCTCCACCCCGAGCAGGACCCCAGCAGCGTCCAGGGACTCCTCGAGGCGCTCGGGACGCTGCAGGGCTGGTTGGGGTCGATCACCGGCATGGACGAGGTCACCCTGCAGCCCGCCGCCGGCGCGCACGGGGAGTTGACCGGCATCCTGATGATCCGCGCGTACCACGAGGCGAACGGGGAGGGGGCGCAACGCCGGCACGTGATCGTCCCCGACGCGGCGCACGGCACGAACCCCGCGACCGCGGGGATGGTCGGCTACGACGTCGTCGAGGTCCCCACCGCCGCGGACGGCGAGGTCGACCTCGACGCCATGAAGGCGGCGCTCGGGCCGGACACCGCGGCGGTGATGCTGACGAACCCCAGCACCGTGGGGATCTTCGAGACCCGGATTCTGGAGATCGCCGACGCGGCGCACGCCGTCGGGGCGCAGCTGTACTACGACGGCGCGAACCTCAACGCGATCGTTGGGAAGGCCCGCCCGGGCGACATGGGGTTCGACGTCGTGCACATGAACCTGCACAAGACCCTGACGACGCCGCACGGCGGTGGGGGGCCCGGCACCGGTCCGGTCGGCGTCAAGGCGCACCTCGCGCCGTACCTCCCGCTGCCGCACGTGACGCGCGACGCCGACGGCGCCTGGGGCCTGACGACCGACGCGGCGACCTCGATCGGCCGCATGCGGAGCTACTACGGCAACGTCGGCAACCTCGTGCGGGCGTACGCCTACGTCCGGTCGCTCGGCGCGGAGGGCCTTGCGAACGTCGCGGAGATGGCGGTCCTGAACGCGAACTACCTGCGCGTCCGCATGCGCGAGGCGGGCTTCGCCTCCGCCTTCGAGCGCACCTGCATGCACGAGTTCGTCGCGCGTCCCCCCGAGGGGGTCTCCACGAACGACGTCGCGAAAGCGCTCCTGGACGAGGGCATGCACCCGATGACGGTGTACTTCCCGATGGTCGTCAAGGAGGCGATGATGGTGGAACCCACCGAAACCGAGTCGCTGCAGACGCTCGACGCCTACGCGGACGCCCTGGCGCGGATCCTGCGTCGCGCCGAGCGCGACCCCGCGAGCCTCGCCGAGGCGCCGACCACGACGCCCGTCCGCCGGTTGGACGAGGTCGCCGCGGCGCGCCGGCCGGTGCTGCGCTGGCGGCCGCGGGAGGACGACGCGGACGTCGCCGGCGCCGCCGCCGACTGACGCGCGCCCCCGGCCACGCAGAAGCCCCCGAGCGTTCGCTCGGGGGCTCGTTCGTGCCTGGGTCCGGGCGTCAGGTGGCGCAGCCGCTGCTGCCCTCGCCGTCCGGCGCGTCGGCGCCGTCGGTCCGGAAGCTGCTCCCGCACCCGCAACTGCTCGAGGCGTTCGGGTTCGTCACGGAGAACCCACCCCCCATCATGTTCTCGACGTAGTCGACCTCGCTGCCGGCAAGCAGCGGCCAACTCATCTTGTCGACGACCACCCTCACGCCCTTGTCCTCGAAGACCTGGTCGCCGTCGAGACGCCGGTCGTCGATCGCCATGCCGTACATGTAGCCCGAACAGCCGCCGGACTTCACGAACACGCGGATCGCGGCCGTGGGGTCGTTCTTCTCCTCCAACAACGCCGCCGCACGCGCCGCGGCGCTTTCCGTCATCGTCATGCGCGCCGCCTCGGCGGCGCCACCGTCCATGGGGGTTGCGTCCATCACGTCACCTCCTGCGCCGGAGGATAGCAGACCGAACCGCTCGGGGTTCGCGCTCAAGCGACGTCGTTGCGTCCCCGAGCCCCGCGCCGCGGCCGGGTGGCGGGGGGCCGCCGGACGTGCTACGCTTTCGCGGCCGTGGGCGTATAGCTCAGTCGGTAGAGCGGCGGTCTCCAAAACCGTAGGTCGGGGGTTCGAGTCCTCCTGCGCCCGCCAGGCACGCGGCGGTCCCCACGCGGGACCGCCGCGCTTCACGTCGCGCCGCAGGTTCGTGCCCCACGGCCCCCTGCCGTCCGCACCCCCCGTGCTAGCATCCGGCCCGTGACGACGACCCCACGCCCCCGTTCCTGGCGCACCGCCGTGCGCCGGTCGTTCGCCGCCCTCGCCGTCGCCCTCCTCGGGGCCGCCGCGGCGCAGCCGGCGGACGCCGTGTGGGTCCTCCCCATCGATACGCAGATCACGCCCGCGACCGCGCAGTTCGTCGCCTCGCGCATCGACGCGGCGAACGAGGCGCGGCCCCTGGCGCTCCTGCTGCGCGTCGACACGCCCGGCGGGCGGGTCGATTCCATGGGCCGCATCGTCGACGCGGTCCTCAACGACGCGCAGGTCCCGGTCGTCGCGGTGGTCCAGAACGCGTTCAGCGCCGGGGCATTGATCGCGATGTCGGCGGAGTCCCTGGCGATGCTGCCCGGCGCGTCGATCGGTGCGGCGCTTCCCGTCACGATCGGCCCGACGGGCACCAACCCCACCGACGAGAAGACGATCTCCGCCCTCCGAAGCCAGTTCCGCAGCGTCGCCGAGGCCCGCGACCGGAACGTGCAGGTGGCCGAAGCGATGGTCGATCCCGCCGTCACGATCCCCGACCTCGTCGACGACGAACAACTGGTGACGTTGAGCGCGAACGAAGCGGTCGAGCGGGGCATCGCCGACGTCGTCGCCGACGACCTCCCCGCCGCCCTTGCGGCGTTCGGGTACGGCGGCGCGACCACCGTCACGTTGGAACGCAACCTGACCGAACGCATCGGGACGTGGCTTTCGGGCCCCATCGTCGCCGGCATCCTGCTGGTGCTCGGCATCGGCGGGCTGGTCCTCGAGTTCTTCAGTCCCGGGTTCGGGATCCCCGGCGCGATCGGCGTGCTCGCCCTCGCCCTCTTCGCCACCAGCGCCTTCGTCGCGACCCCCGCCGGCATCGTCGATGCGCTCCTGATCCTCGCCGGCATCCTGCTCCTGTTCGCCGAAGCGTTCGTCATCCCCGGGTTCGGGGTGGCCGGCGTCCTCGGCCTCGCCGCGATCGTCGCGGCGGTCGTGCGGATCTTCCAGAGCGACGCCATCACGGTCCTCGCCACCGGCGCGATCGGCGCCGGCGTCGGGCTGGTGTTCCTGTTGTGGTTGCTGCCGCGCAGCGGCCTCGGCCGCCAACTGACGCTGCGCGAACGCATCGGGGGCGGCACGACCGCCGCGGCGGCGGCCGGCGCCGGCCTCGCCGGCAGCGGCGCCCCCGTCGCGGCGGGGGGCGCGGTCGCGCCGTACGCGCCGAGCTTGGCGCCCGACCGGTCCGACCTGCTGGGCCGCGACGGCGTCGCCACCTCCGACCTGCGCCCGGCCGGCGTCGCGCGCTTCGCCGATGAACGCGTCGACGTCGTCAGCGAAGGGGAGTTCGTGGCGGCCGGAGCGCACGTCCACGTCCTCCGCGTCGACGGCAACCGCGTCGTCGTGCGCGCCCTCGCCGACGACGAGACGCCCGCTGCGCCGGCGTCGGCGATGACCCCGGCCGCCCCGCCCGACGCGGCCGCACCCCCCGACGCTGCGCACCCCGGCGCTCTCCACCCCGACGACCCGTCTCC
>JAVLCF010000068.1 GCA_031581195.1 Trueperaceae bacterium
ACCCAGGGCGCCGCCAACGCCGCGCCGGACGTGGCGTTCGCCGCCGCGTCGCGGCCCGGCGTCGTGCGGCGCGTCAACCAGGACGCCGGCTTCGCCGGCCTCGTGGACGGCCGCGCGCTGGTGGCGGTCGCGGACGGGATCGGGGGGCACGACGCGGGGGAGGTCGCCAGCCGGACGGCGGTGGAGACCGTCCGCGAGCGGTTGGCGCGAGGGCGGGGGCCGGCGCCGGTCGCGATGGCGCGCGCCGTCGCCGACGCCGACCGGGCGGTCCGGCGGGCGCAGGGCGCGGCGCCGGGCCGCGAGGGCATGGGGACGACGCTGAGCCTGGTGTGGATCGACGGCGACGTCGCGGTCCTCGCGCACGTCGGCGACACGCGCGCATACCTGCTGCGCGGGGGCCGCGTCGAGCGCCTGACCGACGACCACAGCCTGGTCGCCGAACGCGTCCGCCAGGGCCTCCTGAGCGAGGGGGAGGCGGCGGGGCACCGCCTCCGGAACGTCATCACGAACGCCTTGGGGGCCGACGCGCCGCTCCGTATCGACGTCGGGCACGTCCCCCTGGAGGCGGGCGACCGGCTGGTCGTCGCGAGCGACGGGGTGACGACGCTGTTGGACGAGGGCACCCTCGCCGACCTGGCGGCGGGACCGCCGGAGGCGGCGGTCGAGGCGATCCTGGACGCGGCGGACGCGCGCGGCAGCGCCGACAACGTCACGGTGGCGTTGGCGGTCGTGCACCGCGTGCGGGCGGGCGTCCGTCGCTACGCGCTGCCGGCGGCGGAGGACGCCGCCGCGCCGGCGGAGCCGGGCGGCGCCAGCCCGCGCGCCGGCGCGGTGAGCCTGGTGGCGACCCATGACCCGGCGTGGCTGCAGCCGCTCCAGCGTCGCTACCCGGGGCGGAGCCCCGCCGCGCGCCTCCGGGGGGCGCTGCGCGCGGTTCGCGCGGCGGCCTCGTGGGCCGCGTCGGGCCCGGGGGTGGGCCCGGGCGTGGGCCCGGAGGCGTCCGATGCGGCGCAGGGGGCGGGGCCCGACCGGGCGACGTGGGCGTGGTGGGCGGCGGCGGCGGGGGCGTTGGCGCTGCTGGTGGCGTTCGCGCTGGGCCGCTGAGCGGCTGCTAGAGTCGCGGCATGAGCGAACGCATCCTGGTGAACACGAACGACGCGCCCGCCGCGGTGGGCCCCTATGCGCAGGCGGTGAAGGTCGGGACGATGCTGTACACGTCGGGGCAGATCCCGCTGGCGTTGGACGGCACGCTCGTCGACGGCGACGTCGAGATGCAGACGCGGCAGGTGCTCGCGAACCTGACGGCGGTCCTGCGGGCGGGCGGGTCGGACCCCGCGCGGGTCGTGAAGTGCACCGTCTACCTGGCGGACATCGCCGACTTCCAGCGCGTCAACGCCGTGTACGCCGAGACGTTCACGGACGCGCCGCCGGCCCGCAGCGCCTTCCAGGTGGGGGCGCTGCCGTTCGGGGCGGCGGTCGAGATCGAAGCGATCGCGGTGTGCGACCCCGGCTGAGCGGACGTCCGGCGGGTCAGAGGAACAGCGCGGCGACGTAGGCGAGGTAGGCGGCCAGCAGCCCGGCGCCGGCGACGCGGCCCAGCCGCCCGGCGAGGGCGAACGCCAGGACCGTGGCGACGGAGAAGCCAACGGCGACCGCGAGGTCGCCGCCGACCTCCGGGAGCGCGACCGGGAGGCCGGTCGCGAGCGACGCGACCCCGAGGACCGCGAGGACGTTGAAGAGGTTCGAGCCGGCGATGTTGCCGAGGATCATGTCGCCCTGCCGGCGTACGGCGGCGGCGACGGCGCTGGCGAGCTCGGGGAGGCTGGTGCCGAACGCGACCATCGTGAGGCCGACGACGCGCTCGGGCACCCCGAGGGTGGCGGCGAGGTCGACGGCGCCGCGCACGACGAGGTCCGCGCCGAGCACCAGGACGCCGAGCCCGAGCAGGACGGTGCCGACGCTGCGCCAGAGCGGGCCGCCGGGCGCGTCGGCCGGGTTCGCGAGCGTGTCGCGGTCGTGGCGGACCAACAGCGCCAGGTAGACGCCGAGCGCGGCGAGGAGCCACGCCCCGTCGAGGCGGCCGAGGTGGCCGTCCCACGCGAGGGGGACCAGCAGCAGCATGGCGGCCACGCCGAGCGGGAGGTCGCGCCGGGTGAACGAGGCGTTCCCGGCGAGGGGGGCGAGGAGCGCGGTCGCGCCGAGGATGAGGCCGACGTTGGCGACGTTGCTGCCGAGCACGTTGCCGACGCCGACGTCGGGGGCGCCCTGGAGGCTGGAGGCGACCGTCGCGGCGAGCTCGGGGGCGCTGGTCCCGAAGGCGACGACGGTGAGGCCGATCACGAGGGGGCTGACGCCGATGCGGACCGCGAGGGCGGCCGCGCCGCGCACGAGCCAGTCGCCGCCGAACGTCAGGGCGACGAAGCCGGCGAGGAGGAAGAGGACGCTCACGCGCGTGAGGGTAGCACCCCCTCGGTCCGGGGCCCGGAGCGATGCGCGTGCCGGCTGCGCCGTTGCGGGGTCGCCGGGGGTCTGCCATGATGCGGTGTGATCCCGACGTCGCGCCCCACCCCGTCCCGACGCGCGCTGCGCCGTGGGGGGACGCCCTGATGGGCCGCCTCCTGGACGTCGTGCTGTTCGCCGGCTTGGCGCTCGTGGCGGGCGGCATCGTGTGGACGTTGTTCACGATGAACGCCCCCGACGTACGGACGCGCGACGCCGCGCCGCCCCCCGCGGAGGACGGCGCGACCCCGGGGGCGGTCGTGCCGGTCGACCCGCGCGACCTGGCGCCGGACGCGGACGCGACCGACGTCGTGCCGGTCGCGCCCGACGCGCTGGCCGGCGGGGAGAGCGACGCGGAGGGCGATTCGGAGGCCGACGCGGAGGCGGCTCCGGAGGTCGACGCGGTGAACGAGGCGGAGAACGAGGCGGACGCGGGGGGCGACGCGGAGGCGGCGGAGGGGGATGCGGAGGCCGACGCGGACGGGGCGGGGCCGGACCCGACGGTGCCGGCGGCGGAGGCGGGGACGCCCGCCGCGGACGACGCGGTGACGCTGGGGCGGGTCGGCTACACGTACGTCACCGGGGGGGCGGGGGCGTGCGGCGTGACGCTGGAGGCGTGGCGGCACGTGGCGGTGAGTCGGGAGCTGCTGGAGGCGTACGGGTGCGGCGCGGAGCTGGTGTTGACGTTGGACGCGCCGGTGGCGGGTCGGGAGCGCGTCGAGGTGATCGTGGGCGACACGATGAACGAGGCGTGGTCGCGGACGGTGAACGTGTACGTCGGTGAGGACGAACCGGCGCTCGAGTACGGCCTCGGGACGGGGCGGCTGGCGCCGGCCGGGACCGACTGACCCCCTAGCGCATCGGGGCAGGCCGTGCAAGGGGAAGCCGGCCGACGCGGGCGTCGGCCTCCGTCTGCCAGGGTGAACGGGAAGGCCCGGACCCCCCGGGCGGAAAGGAGCGCGCATGAGCACCACCTACGATCTCCACGGCAAGGTCGCCATCGTCACCGGAGCGGGGAGCGGCATCGGCGAGGCCGCCGCGAAACGCATGGCGGAGGGCGGCGCGATGGTCCTCGTCGCCGACCTCGACGTCGACAACGGCCAGCGGGTCGCGAACGACCTGGGCGACGCGGGCGCCTTCTTCGAGGTGAACACCGGCGTGGCGGAGCAGGTCGAGGCGATGGTCGCGAAGGCGGTCGAGCGCTTCGGGCACCTGGACGTGATCGTCAACAACGCCGGGATCGGGGGGCCGCAGGCCCCGACCGGCGAGTACCCGCTGGACGGCTGGCAGCAGGTGATGGACGTCAACCTGAACGGCGTCTTCTACGGGATGCGCTACGCGATTCCGGAGATGCTGAAGCGGGGCGGCGGGTCGATCGTGAACATCGCGTCGATCCTCGGTAGCGTCGGCTTCGCGAACACCGCGGCGTACGTCGCGGCGAAGCACGCGGTGGTCGGCATGACGAAGAGCACCGCGATCGAGTACTCGGGGCAGGGGATCCGCGCGAACTCGGTCGGGCCGGCGTTCATCGAGACGCCGCTCGTGAAGAACAACCTGAGCGCGGAGATGCTGCAGATGCTGGAGGGGATGCACCCGATCGGGCGGCTGGGCCGGCCCGAGGAGGTCGGGGCGTTGATCGCCTTCCTCGCGAGCGACGACGCGTCGTTCGTGACCGGCTCGTACCACCTCGTCGACGGGGCGTACACGGCGCAGTAACGCCGCGCCCCCCGCACGCGAACGGACCGGCCTCGGCCGGTCCGTTCGCGTGCGGGGGGTGGGGTCGGGTGCGTTCAGGCGCTCTCCGACCCGCCCTCGTCCTGGTAGGCGACCTGCTCGCGGCGCATGGTGCGCGCCACGAGGACGACGTAGGCGACCATCAGGCCGGTCACGAACGTGCCGGCGAGGAAGAGGAAGAGGTAGGGCATCTCAACGCCGGGTGGCGTTCTGGACGTAGATGCCGAGCGCCAGGATGCTGGGCACCCAGAGGCCGACGAAGACGCCGGCGTCGTGGTTGCCTTGGAACCACAGCGCGACGGACAGCACGAAACTGAGGAAGGCGGCGAGCGGTGGGAGTAGGACCTGGACGTTCATGGAATCCCTCCAATCCCGTCCGTACCGTGGCACGCCGCCCCGGGGGCGGACCGTGGGCGCGCCCCCCGAAACGACGCGCGGACCGGCCTGGGGCCGGTCCGCGCGCGGGCTGGGACGTGCGGGGGATGGGGGGTGGGGTCAGGCCTGGCGCCAGAGCAGCGCCCGCTTGACCTCCTCGATCTGTTTCGTGATGGGGATGTCGCGGGGGCACGCCTCGGTGCAGTTGTAGGCGGTGCGGCAGCGCCACAGGCCGCTGGGTTGGTTCAGGGCGGCGAGGCGTTCGTCGGTCGCCTGGTCCCGCGAGTCGAAGATGAAGCGGTGCGCGTTGACGATGGCGGCGGGCCCGACGTAGTTGCCGTTCGTCCAGAACACCGGGCAGGACGTGGTGCAGGCGGCGCACAGGATGCACTTCGTGCTTTCGTCGAAGATCTCGCGGTCCTCGGGGCTCTGCAGCCGCTCGCGGGCCGGTTCGGGGTCGTCGTTGACGAAGTACGGCAGGACCGACTTGTAGGAGTCGAAGAACGGGTCCATGTCGACGATGAGGTCCTTGACGACGTCCAGCCCCCGGATCGGTTCGACGTTGATGGTGCTGCCGAGGTCGCGGACCAGCAGTTTGCAGGCGAGGCGGTTGACGCCGTTGATCAGCATCGCGTCGCTGCCGCACACGCCGTGCGCGCAGCTGCGGCGGTAGGAGAGCGAGCCGTCCATCTCCCACTTGATCTGGTTCAGCACGTCGAGCACCCGGTCGGTGGGGCGCACGTCGAGGCGGTACTCCGCCCAGTAGGCGCGCGCGTCCTTCTCGGGGTCGTAGCGCTTGATCTTGACGGTGACGTTCGTGGTGTCCAGCGCGGGGGGTGGGGCGGCCGCGCCGGGGGTGGGGGTGGCGGCGTCCATCAGTAGACCCTCGGCTTGGGTTCGTACTTGCCGAGCGTGACCGGCTTGGCGCCGACCCGGACGCTGCCGTCCTCGTTGCGGTAGACCATCGTGTGCTCCAACCAGCGGTCGTCGTCGCGGTCCTGGTGGTCCTCGCGGCTGTGCGCGCCGCGCGACTCGGTGCGGTTGCGGGCGGCGTACACGAGCTGTTCGGCGTTGTCGAGCAGGAAGCCGAGCTCGACGACCTCCATGAGTTCGGTGTTGAACACCTGCCCGTCGTCCTCGACGCTCACGTGCGCGTAGCGCGCGCGGAGGTCGGCGAGGATCTCCACCTGCTTCGCGAGGGTCGCTTCGGTGCGGAACACCGAGGCGTTGTCCATCATCGTGTCCTGGAGTTCCTTGCGGATGTGGACGGCGCGCTCCGAGCCGCTCGCGGCGCGGATGCGGTGCAGCTCCTCGCGGGCGCGGTCGTCGGCGCCGGCGGGCATCGCTTCGTACTCGACGGAGGCGGCGTACTTCGCCGCTTCGATGCCGGCGCGGCGCCCGAAGACGATCAGGTCCCCGAGGCTGTTCGTGCCGAGGCGGTTGGCGCCGTGCAGGCTGGCGCAGGCGACCTCGCCGGCGGCGTAGAGGCCGCGGACGACGGTGCCGTCGCCGTCGGCGACGACCTCGGTGTCGATCGTCGTGGGGATGCCGCCCATGGCGTAGTGCGCGGTCGGTTGGACCGGGACGGGTTCCTTGATGGGGTCCACCCCGAGGTAGATGCGGGCGAACTCGGTGATGTCGGGCAGGCGCTCCTCGATGATCTCCGCGTCGATGTGCGTCAGGTCCAGGTGGATGTAGTCGCCGTCGGGCCCGACGCCGCGCCCCTCCTGGATCTCGAGGTACATCGCGCGCGACACCATGTCGCGCGGCGCGAGGTCCTTGATCGAGGGGGCGTAGCGCTCCATGAAGCGTTCGCCGTCCTTGTTGCGCAGGATGCCGCCCTCGCCGCGCGCCCCTTCGGTCAGCAGCACGCCGATCTTGTAGAGGCCGGTCGGGTGGAACTGGTAGAACTCCGGGTCCTCGATCGGCAGGCCGCGCCGCCAGACGATGCTGGTGAGGTCCCCCGTCAGCGCGTGCGCGTTGCTGGTGACCTTGAACATGCGGCCGTTCCCGCCGGTCGCGATGATCGTCGCTTTGGCGTGGAAGACGTGGATCTCGCCGGTCGCGAGCTCGTACGCGACGACCCCGCGGGCGCTGCCGTCCTCGAGCACGAGGTCGAGGACGTGGAACTCGTTGAAGAAGGTGACCTGGTCCTTGATCGACTGCTGGTAGAGCGTCTGCAGGATCATGTGGCCGGTCCGGTCCGCGGCGTAGCAGGCGCGCTCGACGGCGCTCTTGCCGAACTCGCGGGTGTGCCCCCCGAACTTGCGTTGGGCGATGCGGCCCTCCGGCGTGCGGCTGAACGGCAGGCCCATGTGCTCGAGTTCGTAGACGGCGTCGACGACCTCGTGCGCGAAGGTTTCCGCGACGTCCTGGTCGGTGAGGTAGTCGCCGCCCTTGACGGTGTCGAAGGCGTGCCACTCGGGGTGGTCTTCGCTGACGTTGCCGAGCGCCGCGCCGACCCCGCCCTGCGCCGCGCCGGTGTGCGAGCGGGTCGGGTAGAGCTTGCTGATGACGGCGACCTTGACGTCCTTGTTCTGGGCGGCGTAGCGGGCCGCCATGAGGCCGGCACCTCCGGCGCCGACCACGATCACGTCGTACTTGTGGGCCCTGGGCACGATGACCTCCTAGTCGAGGGCGCGCACCGCGGCGCCCATTTCGTCGTAGCTGAATGCCCACAGCGTCATCGTCCCGAGGACGAACACGATGCCGGCGAGGGAGAACACGACGACCTTCGTCCAGAACCGGCGTCCCGGTTTTTGGATGTGGTCCTCGATGCTGTAGCGCAGGCCGTTGATGCCGTGCAGCATCGCGAAGGCCAGCAGGAAGGTGTCGTAGATCTTGACGCCGGGTTGGCTGAGGCGGTTCGCGACGTACGCGAAGTCGATGGTGCCGGCGTCGATCTGAATGTTGTTGAAGAACAGGTGGCCGAACACGAGGAAGACGAGCAGGAGGCCCGAAATCCGCATGAACACCCACCACACGAGTTCGCCGGACGCGCCGTAGGTGGAGCGGGCCGCCTGGTAGGTCTTGGGGGCGCTCGCCATCAGGCGATCCCCAGGATCTCGGGCACGATCTTCCAGAGGATCGGGATGCCGACCGCGGTGGTCGCCCCGAGCGCGCCGTACCAGAGGGCGCCCTGGTACTTCACGCCCCACTCGGTGAAGTCCATGAGGATGATCCGCAGGCCGTTGAAGGCGTGGTAGACGACGGCGGCCATCACCATCACCAGCCCGACGCGGAACGGCCACTGGTGGTAGAAGGCCAGGAAGGCGTTGAACGGCCCCTCGGGCCCGAACATCACCAGGCTGATGTCGATGACGTGCAGCAGCAGGAACAGCGCCAGCGCCACGCCGCTCAGGCGGTGCAGCACGAACGCCCACTGTCCCTCGCGTCCTCGGTACATGGTCGACCTCCCTCGGTCGTGAACGCGGTGGCCGCGTTCCCTTCGCGCCTTGGCGGCCGGTCGCCCCCCGACGGCCGGTCGCGCTTCGGCGGGAAGGCTACCACGCCCCCCGGTTGGACGAATTGCGCGCCCCGACGCGATGTGCGGCGTGCGGGTCGGGCGTGCGGAGGGGGGCGTGCGGGGGGGGCGTGTGGTCGGGCTGCGGGCGGGACGACGAAATCCTGACGTCTCCGGTGTAGATTGGGGGTCGTGCTGCTCGCCTTCGACCTGGACAACACCGTCGTCACCCGCGATCACGCCCTGCCGGCCGCGACCGACGCCGCGATTCGCAAGGCGCGCGACGCGGGCCACCTCGTCACGGTCCTCACCGGGCGCCCGTTGGCGTCCGCGACGCCGTTCGTGGAGGCGTTGGAGGTGCTGCCGGGGCCGTACTCGGTGAACCACGGGGCGCTCGTGTTCGGGCGCGCCGGGGAGGTCCTCAAGCGCCGCCGCATGACCCGCGCGCACGTCGAGGCGTTGCTCTCGCCGCCGCTGCGACCGCCCGACGTGCCGTACGCCTGCATGGTGGACGACGCGCTGTTCGTCGAGGACCCCGCCGACCCCCGCTGGTCGTGGGCGCACACCGCCAACCGGCGGGTCGAGCGCTACGCCGCGGGCGTGGTCCACGAGGCGGACAAGGTGGTGTTCTCCAGCAACGGTCGCAGCGCCGACCTGCAGGCCAGCATCGCCGCGGAGCACGACCTGACCTTCTACCGCTGGAACGACGGCTACCTCGAGATCACCGCGCGCGACGCGGACAAGGGCGCCGCCCTGGCGTTGATCGCGGAGACCCTCGCGGTCGCGCGGGAGGACGTCGTGGCGTTCGGGGACGGCGCGAACGACGTCACGATGCTCGCCTGGGCGGGCCACGGCGTGTCGGTCGGCCCGCACGCCTCGCCGGAGGTGCGCGCCGCGGCGCAGGAGCACGTGGCCGCCCCCGAGGAGGGCGGCGTCGCGGGGTGGCTCGCGGCGCACGCGCACGGCTGAGCGCCCGCGAACGGTCGTCTGCATTGGATCGTCCCCTGCCCCCCCGTACCCTCGTGCCCCGCCGCCGCCGGCCCCGCTTTCTGGGCCGCTCGCGCGTCTGGGAGGGGGGGGTGGTGGCGATCGCGGCGGTCGTGGCCGCCCCGATCCTGGTGGTGCTCGCGAGCGTCGTCGCGCCGACCGGCGACGTGTGGCGGCACCTGGCGACGACGGTGCTACCCGACTACGTCCGCAACTCGCTGGCGTTGATGGGGGGCGTGGGCGCCGGCACGCTGGTGCTGGGGGTGGGGGCGGCGTGGCTGGTGACGATGACCGACGTGCCGGGTCGGCGGACGTTCGAGTGGGCGTTGCTGTTGCCGATGGCGATCCCGGCGTACATCCTGGCGTACGCCTACACCGACTTCCTGCAGGTCTCGGGGCCGCTGCAGACGTGGTTGCGCGACGTGACGGGGTTGGGGTTGAGCGAGCTGCGGCTGCCGCGCGTGCGGTCGCTCGGGGGGGCGACGGCGATGCTGACGTTGGCGCTGTACCCGTACGTGTACCTGCTGACGCGCAGCGCCTTCCTGGAGCAGTCGGCGTCGGTGCTGGAGGCGTCGCGCAGCTTGGGGCGGGGGGCGTGGGCGAGCTTCGCGCGGGTCAGCCTGCCGTTGGCGCGGCCCGGCATCGCGGCCGGCGTGGCGCTGGCGTTGATGGAGACCCTCGCGGACTTCGGGACGGTGGAGTACTTCGGGGTCGTGACGTTCACGACCGGGATCTACCGCACCTGGTTCGGGTTGGGGGAGCGGGCGGCGGCGGCGCAGTTGGCGGCGTTGCTGCTGGCGTTCGTGCTGGTCCTCATCCTGCTCGAGCGGGGGTTGGGGCGGCGGCCGGACGCCGCGCCCCCCACCAGCCGCTTCCGGCCGCTGGCGCGCTACCCGCTGCAGGGGCTGCGCGCGGCCGGGGCGGCGGCGTTCCTGACGCTGCCGATCGTGCTGGGGTTCGTGCTGCCGGCCGGCATCCTGGTGGCGTTGGCGCTGGACGCGCCGGCCGGGATCGGGGCGGACGTGTTCGTCTACCTGCGCAACACGGTCGTGGTGGCGCTCGTCACCGCCGTCGCGACGCTCGCGGTGGCGTTGCTGCTGGCGTACGGGCGGCGCCTGCGCCCGAGCCCGGTGGTGCGGGCCGGGACGCGGGTGGCGGCGATGGGGTACGCGGTGCCGGGCTCGGTGATCGCGGTCGGGGTGCTGCTGCCGCTGGGGTGGCTCGACGGCCGCATCGATGCGGCGGCGGAGGCGGTGTTCGGGGTGGGGCCGGGCCTGCTGCTGAGCGGCACGATCCTGGGGTTGGTGTTCGCGTACCTGGTGCGTTTCCTGGCGGTGGCGTACGGGGGGATCGAGGCGAGCCTGCAGAAGATCACGGTGAACATGGACGACGCGGCGCGCGGTTTGGGGCGGCGGGGCCTGGCGACGCTGGCGACGGTGCACCTGCCGCTCCTGCGGGGGAGCCTGTTGACGGCGGCGTTGCTGGTGATCGTGGACGTGATGAAGGAGCTGCCGGCGACGTTGATCGTGCGGCCGTTCGACTTCGACACGTTGGCGGTGCGGGTGTACCGCCTGGCGTCCGACGAGCGCCTGCGGGAGGCGGCGCCGGGCGCGCTGGCGATCGCGGCGGTGGGGCTGGTGCCGGTGGTCGTCTTGAGCGTCGCGATCGCGCGGAGTCGACGCGACGGCGGGGGGCGCTGAGGCCCCCCGCCGGGTGTCGGGCGTGCGTCGCCGTCGGGGGCGTCAGCGCCAGCCGACGCGGTCGAAGATGCGGACCGCTTCGGGGTTGTTCTCCCCGTACGTGACGACGTTCACGGCGTCGCTGACGAAGTCGCCGAGGCCGGCGGCGGCGTCGCTGGGGGTGGCGCCGTCGAGCATCGGGAACTCGTTGTTGCTGGCGGCGAACGCCTCCTGCGCCTCCTCGCTCACGAGGAACTCGAGGAGCGCCCGGCCGTTGTCGGGGTTGGGGGCGGTGGCGACGAGGCCGCCGCCGCTGACGTTGACGTGCGCGCCGCGACCGTCCTGGTTGGGGTAGACGAAGCGGACGGCGTCGGCGACCTCGGCGTCCCCGGCGTCGTCGGAGGCGATGAGGCGCGAGAGGTAGTAGTGGTTGACGACGGCGACGTCGCACTCGCCGGCGGCGACGGCGCGGATCTGGTCGGTGTCGCCGCCCTGCGGCGGGCGCGCCATGTTGGCGTTCACGCCGGCCGCCCAGGCTTCGGCGGCGTCGGCGCCGACCGATTCGATGAGGCTAGCGACGAGCGACTGGTTGTAGATGTTGCTCGAGCTGCGGATGCAGACGCGGCCCTCCCACGCGGGGTCGGCGAGCGCCTCGTAGGTGGTGATGGCGCCGGGCTCGACGCGCTCGACGCTGGTGACGAGGCCGCGGACGCGTTGCGTGAGACCGAACCAGAGGCCGTCCGGGTGCAGGAAGGCGTCGGGCACGGCGGCCTCGACGACGTCGCTGTCGATGGGCTGGAGGAGGCCGGCCTGCTCGGCGCGCCAGAGGCGGCCGGCGTCGACGGTGAGGAAGACGTCGGCGGGGCCGGCGTCGCCCTCGCTCTGCATGCGGGCGATGAGTTCGTCGCTGTCGCCCTCGATGATGCGGACCTCGATACCGGTGGCGGCTTCGAAGCGTTCGTAGAGGGCTTCGTCGGTGGCGTAGTGGCGGGCGGTGTAGACGTTGACGACGTCGCTTTGCGCCAGCGCGACGCCGAACGCGAGGGCGAGGGTCGTCAGTAGGGCGGCCAGCGCGCCGGCCCTCGGCGTGAGGGGTCGGGGGTCGGGCATGGTCGTACCTTCCTTCCTGAATGCGGCGCCGTGCGCCGCGGCCTCCGTGCCGCGCCGGATCCGGGGGCCCACCGAATCCGGAGTGGTTCACTCGGCATTAGGCAAGATACCGACCCGGGACGCCCGGGTCAATACCCGAGCGAAGAACTCGGAATTGCTCCGAATTCCCTGCTGGACGGGGTTCAGCGGATCGCTTCGAGGAACTCCTGGCGGGTGCGCGGGTCGTCGCGGAAGGCGCCGCGCATCGCCGTCGTCCGGGTGCTCGACCCCTGCTTCTCCACGCCGCGCATCATCATGCAGAGGTGGCTGGCCTCGGTGACGACCGCCAAGCCGGTCGGCTGCAGCGTCGCCTCGAGCGCGTCGGCGATCTGCAGCGTCATCCGCTCCTGCACCTGCATGCGGCGCGCGAAGACGTCGACGACCCGCGCGAACTTGCTGAGGCCCAGGATCGTCCGGTCGGGGATGTAGGCGATGTGGGCGTGCCCGAAGAAGGGCAGCATGTGGTGCTCGCAGAGCGAGTAGAACTCGATGTTCTTCACGACCACCATCTCCGAGCCCTCGGCGTCGAACAGCGCGCCGTTGACGACGTCCTCGACCGAGGCCTGGTAGCCGCTCGTCAGGAAGCGCAGCGAGCGCTCCACCCGGCCCGGCGTCGCGACGAGCCCCTCGCGGGACACGTCCTCGCCGAGGCCGGTGATCAGCTCGCCCACGAGGGGTTCGAGGGTGGTTTCGCCGACCTCGTCGAAGTCGTCGGGGGCGGCGGGGTTCACGGGGTGCGATGGGTCGCGCATGGGTGCCTTTCCTCGGCGACGTCCCGGGGCACCGCGCCGCGGGTTCGGCGTCGGCGGGACGGGCCACGTGCGCGCAGACGCTACGCCCCCCGGCCCCCCGGTACCGTATCGCCCGGAACGCTCTACGCATCCCGTGCTAGCGTCACGGCCCGTGCGACGCGAACAACGCGACCCGAACGCGACCACCCTGCAGGCCACCGTCACCACCGTCGAGCGCGAGGACGGCGCGACGTGGGTCACGCTGTCCGACAGCCTCGTCTACCCCACGTCCGGCGGGCAGCCGCACGACCGCGCCACGTTGACGCACGCCGGCGGGCGCGCCGACGTCGTCGACGCCGTCCTCCCGCCCGGCGCGGAGGTCACCCCCGACGGCGCCCCCTCCCCGGTCCGCCACCGGCTCGAGGGCGCCCTCCCGCGCGAGGGGGACGCGGTCGAGCTCGTCCTCGACGTCGACCGCCGCCGCCGCCATCGCGAACGACACTCCGCGCAGCACCTGCTCAGCCGGGCGCTGCTGCACCAGGACCCGGCGTTCACCACCGAAGCGGTGTCGCTCGCCTCCGCCGACGCGACGATCGACGTCGCCGGCGAACCGGACGCGGCCGCGCTGCGCGCCGCGCTCGCCCTCGCCCGGACCTGGGCCCGCGCGAACCTCGAGGTCACCGCCTTCGAGGTCGACGAGGCCGACCTGGGCGCCCTCCCCCTCCGCCGCACCCCGAAGGTGCGCGGCACCGTCCGGCTGGTGCGGATGGGCGACGTCGAGCTGGCCGCCTGCGGCGGAACGCACGTCGTGCGCACCGCGGAGGTCCTGCCGCTGCTGGGGCTCCCCCCGCAGCGGGTCAAGGGCGGGCTCGTACGCCTCGCCTTCCGCGCGGGGCGCGACGCGACCGACCTGGCGCAGGCGACGCTCGACGACGCGCACGCCCTCGCCCGCGCGTTCAGCGCGGCGCCGGCCGACCTCCCCGAGCGCGTCGCGCAGCTCCGCGCCGACGCGAAGGCCGCAGCGCGCGCCGCCGACGCCGCCCGCGCCGACTGGGCCGCCGGCGCGGCGCGCGCAGGCCGCGACCCGCGCGGCATCCGCCACCTCGCATCCGCCCCCGAC
>JAVLCF010000069.1 GCA_031581195.1 Trueperaceae bacterium
GGCCGGCCCCGCCGCCGCCGCGACCGCCGCGACCGGGACGCCGGCGGCGGGTCGCCGCGTCGCGGTCCTCGGGGCGGGGGACATGGGCGCCCGCCACGCCGCGCACTGGGCGGCGGCCGGCGCGAAGGTCGTCGTCGTGGCCGACGCCGACGCGGAGCGCGCGGCGGCGCTCGCCGCGACGCACGGCGCGGAGCCGAGCGACGACCCCGTCGCGGCCGCGGCGCGCGCCGACGTCGACGTCGTGTCGGTGTGCCTCCCGACGTTCCTGCATGCCGGCGTGACGGTCGCGGCGCTCGAGGGGGGCGCGGACGTCCTCAGCGAGAAGCCGGTGTCGCTCACGTTGCGCGACGCCGACGCGATGGCGGCCGCCGCGCGGGCGACGGGCCGGACGCTGCGGGTCGGCTTCATGCGCCGCTTCGATCCGTTGTGGCGCCGCGTCGAGCAGGACGCCGCGCGCGTGGGGGTGCCCGTCATGGCGCAAGCGACGCTGGCGGCGGGCGTCCGCCCGAAGTTGTTGATGCACGACGCGTACGCGAACGGGGGGCCGGTCATCGACATGGCGTGCCACCTGTTCGACCGCTGGGAGCGGGTGTTCGGGACGCCGCCGTTGCGGGTCCGCGCCAGCGGGCACACGTTCGCGGCGGGCAAGGCCGAGGTGGCGGCCATCGAGCACGTCGCGCTGGACACCGTGCAGGTGGACCTCGACTACGGGGCGGCGGGGTCGGCGCAACTGCAGTTGTCGTGGGGCCTGCCCGCGGGCGTGCCGGCGACCGAACGCCACACGTACGTCGGTCCCGACGGCGTCCTGGACGTCGACGAGGACGGCGCGACGTTGCGGCGGGGGCCGGAGGCGACGACGTACGCCGCCAGCGACGTCGACCCGTGGCGGGAGGAGATCTTCGCGTTCGCCCGCGAGCTCGCGGGCGAGGGTCCGCAGGGGGTCGCGGACGTCGCGGCGGGGGTGCGCGCGTTGCGCGCCTCGTTAGCGGTGCTGGAGGCGGTCCGTTCCGGTCGCGCGGTGGACCCCGCGATGCTGCAGCCGGAGACGGAGGCGGCGTGAGCGGGGGGACGGCCGGCGGCGTGCGGGTGGGGTTGGTCGGGGCGGGCCGTTGGGCGGGCCTGCACCGCGAGGCGTTGCGGCGGCTGGGGAGCGACGCGGCGGCGGTGCTGGTGTCGAGCGACGCCAGCGTCCGCCGCGTCGAGAGCGAGTGGGGCGTGCCGGCGTCGAGCGACGCCGACGCGTTCTTCGAACGCGATCTGGACGCCGTGATCATCGCGAGCCCGAACCACCTGCACGCGCCGCAGGCGATCCGGGCGTTGCGGGCGGGCCTGCACGTGCTTCTGGAGAAGCCGATGGCGCTGACGGTCGAGGACGCCGACGCGGTCCGCGCCGAAGCGGACGCCGCGGGGCGCGTCCTGGCGCTCGGGCACGAGATCCGCGCGTTCGCGTGGGCGGCGGAGGCGAAACGCCTGCTGGACGCCGGCGCGCTCGGGACGCCGCGCTACGTGGGGATCGACCTGTGGCGGCGGCCGTACCGGGCGGGGGCGGGGGGCTGGAAGGCGGATCCGGCGAAGGTCGGCAGTTCGATCCTCGAGGAACCGATCCACTACCTCGACCTCGCGACCTGGTGGTTGGGGCCGGCGGACGCCCTGCAGGCGTTCGCGACGAGTCGGGCGGGGCGCGAGGGCGCGTGGGAGAACCTCGACGTGCGGCTGTGGATGGGGTCGGCGCAGGCCAGCGTCACGCGCAGCATCGCGGCGTGGGGGCACCGCGTCGACGTGCGGATCGTGGGGGACGCCGGCGCGTACCGCGCGTCGTGGGCGGGCGCCTTCGACGCCGATCCCGCCCCCCGCGTGGAGGGGTGGTTGCACCGCGGCGAGGATCGCGACGCGCCGCCCGAAGCGCTGGACCTGCCGGCTGCGACGGGGCACGCCTTCGACCTGCCGACGCAGACCGAGGCGTTCCTCGCCGCGGTCCGGGGCGACGGGGCGCCGATCGCGACCGGCGTGGACGGCGTCGAGGCGGTCCGGACGAGTTTGGCGGCGCAACGCTCGCTCGAGGCGGGCGAAGCGCGGCTGGACCTGCGCACCTGACGCGTCGGTCGTCGTGGGTGCGCGTCAGCGGCGGGAGGTGCGGGGGTCGAGCAGGTCGCGGAGGCCGTCGCCGAGGAAGTTGAAGCCGAGGACCGACACCATGATCGCGAGGCCGGGGAAGATCCCCATCCACGGGGCCTGCCGCAGGAAGCCGCGGCCCTCCGACAACATGCGACCCCAGCTCGGGTCGGGGGGTTGCGTCCCGAGCCCGAAGAACGACAGGGCGGCTTCGGCGAGGATGGCGAAGGCGAGGCTGAGCGACGTCTGGACGAGGATCGGCCCGACGGCGTTCGGCAGCACGTGCCGGAGCATCACGCGGTCGCCGCGCGCCCCGAGGGCGCGGGCGGAGGTGACGTACTCGCGACCGCGGACGGAGAGGACCGCGCCGCGCGTCACGCGCGCGAAGATGGGGACGTACACGATCGCGATCGCGATCATGGCGTTGCCGACGCCGCGCCCCAGGACCGCCATGACGGTGATCGCGAGCAGGACGGCGGGGAAGGCGAACAGGACGTCCATGAGGCGCATCACGACCTCGTCGATCCACCCGCCGAGGTAGCCGGCGGCGAGCCCGAGCGCGATGCCGACCGTGCCGCTGAGGCCGACGGCGATGAAGGCGACCTGCAGCGAGACGCGGGCGCCGTACAGGATGCGGCTGAAGACGTCGCGACCGAAGTCGTCGGTGCCGAACGGGTGCGCGAGGCTGGGCGGCGCGAAGCGCGCCCCGAAATCCATCGCCAGGGGGTCGTACGGCGCGACGGCGCGCCCGAACAGGGCGGCGAACACGAGCAGCGCGACCAGGGCGGCGCCGGTCATCGCCAGGCGGTGGCGGGCGAAGCGTCGCAGCGCGTCGCGCCACGGTGGGCGGGAGGGGGCGGTGGGGCCGGCGTCGCGGGGGGCGGTCGTCATCAGGCGACCTCGACGCTGGGGTCGAGCAGGACGTAGGACAGGTCGGTCAGGAGGTTGACGACGGTGAAGGCGACGGCGGCCATCAACACCGACGCCTGCAGGACCGGGTAGTCGCGTTGCAGGGTGGCGTTGAGGGCCAACTGACCGAGGCCGGGCCACGCGAAGATGATCTCGATCACGACGATGCTCGACAGCAGCGTCGCCATCTGCAGGCCGATGATCGTGACGATGCTGATTGCGGCGTTGCGCAGCACGTGCTTCGTCAGGACGCGGCGGGCCGCGACGCCCTTCGCGCGGGCGGTGCGGACGTAGTCCATGCCGAGCACCTCGAGCAGGGCGCTGCGCACGAAGCGGGTCATGATCGAGCCGCTGATCAGGCCCGCCGTGAGGGCGGGGAGGACCAGGTGCGACGCCCACGCCCCGAGGCCGGCGGAGAGCGGCGCGTAGCCGGAGCTGGGGAGCCACCCGAGGGTCTCGGCGAACAGGAGGATGAACAGGATGCCCATCCAGAAGTCGGGGATCGAGACGCCGACCTGACTGAAGATCGAGGCGGCGAGGTCGCGTTTCCCGCCGGGCTTCAGCGCGGAGAGCAGACCGAGGGGGAGGGCGATGGCGAGGCCGACGACGAGCGCGGCGAACGCCAGCCCGACGGTGGCGGGGACGCGCCGCACGATCTCGTCGCGGATGGGGGTGCCCGTCACCATGCTGTCGCCGAAGTCGCCGCGCAGGACGATGCCGCCGGCCCAGTCGAGGTACTGCACGACGAGGGGGCGGTCCAGCCCCATGCGGGCCTCGAGGGCGGCGACCGCCTCGTCGGTGGCCTGCACGCCGAGGCGGACGCGGGCGGCGCTGCCGGGCAGGAGCGGTTGGACGCTGAACACGACGATCGACACCCCGAGCAGCACGAGGCCGAGGGTGGCGAGGCGGCGCAGCAGGTAGCGGATGGACATCGACGACCCTGGGGCCCGAAGGCCGAACGCGAGGGGGTGTGGGGACGGGTGCGGGGGGCGAGCGTGCGGGGGGTGAGCGCGCGGGGCCCGACGGCGTGGGGTGGGCCGCGGCCCACCCCACGCGCGGGCGTCAGTCGTTCAGCCAGGTCGTGACGAAGCGGATCGTCTGGTCGGCGCGGGCGGCGTAGCCCTCGACGGCGGGCCGGTAGGCCTGGACGTTGGCGGGGTTGTAGAGGTAGATGAACGGCGCGTCGCGGACGATCTCGCGGTTCACCTGTTCGTAGATCGCGTAGCGGGCGGCGAACTCGGTCTCGCCGCGGCCGCGCAGCAGCAGGTCGTCGAGCGTCTCGTTTTCGTACCCGGTGACGTTGAACGAGCCGTCGCTCTTGTGTTGCGCGTAGAAGAAGTCGTCGGGATCGAGCAGCACGAGCCAGGAGAGGATCAGCGTGTCGTAGCTGCCCTGCGCTTGGCGTTCGAGCCAATCGCCGAACTCGCGCGTGTCGATCGTGACGTCGATGCCGAGCGGCGCGAGTTGCGCCTGGATGACCTGCGCGGCGCGCACGTCCTGCGGGTAGGCGGTGGTCGCCATCAGGTCGATCGAGAAGCCGTCCGCGACGCCGGCCTCCTCGAGCAGCGCGCGGGCGGCGTCGAGGTCGCCGCCGTACGGCGCGTAGTCGATCGCCCACCGGCTGGTGGAGGGGATGGGGTCCTGCGTGGCGGTGCCGGTCCCGAAGGTGGCGGCTTCGGCGATCTGTTCGCGGTCGATCGCTTCGGCGATGGCGCGGCGGACGCGGACGTCGTCGAGCGGTTCGACCTCGGTGTTGAGGCCGACGTAGTGGTAGCTGGGGGCGGGGGTGGTGTCGATCACCACGTCGTCGCGCGCCTCGAGCTCCTCGATCGCTTGCAGCGGGACGCTGAGGCTCCAGTCGACGTCGCCGCTCACGAGCGCGCTGCGCTTGACGGATTCGTCGGGGATGACGTTCAGCTGCAGGGCGTCGAGGTACGGCAGGGGCGTGCCGTCCGCGTCGCTGCGCCAGTAGGCGTCGTTGCGTTCCAGCGTGATGCTCGTGCCGGGCTGGAAGTCGGTGATCACGAACGGGCCGGTGCCGATGGGGCCGCGCGCGTCGATGGAGCCGTCCTCGACCGATTCGCGGGCGATGATCCCGAACGGCGCGCCGCTCCCGAGTTTGGCGAGGAAGCCGGCGTTGGGGGCGTTCAGGGTGAAGCGCACCGTGTGGTCGCCGTCCGCCTCGATGCTCGCGACCTCCGAGAGGCGCCAGGCGTTGCCCGAGACGTCGGGGTCGAGCATGCGTTCGTACGTGTAGACGACGTCGTCGGCGGTGAGGGGGCGGCCGTTGGAGAACGTGACGTCGTCGCGGAGCTCGAAGGTCCACGTGAGGCCGTCGTCGCTCAGCGTCCAGGATTCGGCGAGGGCGGGGACGGGGTCGAGGTTCGCGTCGAGCTCGACGAGGGTGTCGAGGGTCTGCTGCAGCACCTGGAACGAGTTGTACGCCGTCGTGGTGTGCGGGTCGAGGCCGGGCGTGTCGCTCCAGGCGGCGGTGAGCGTCCCGCCGGGGGTTTGCGCGGTCGCGACGCCGAACGCCAGCGCGGCGACGAGGGCGAGGAGGAACGGTCGGAGGATGGTCATGAGGCACTCCCTACGGGGTCGGGAACGTCGTCCGGTTCGGGCTCCCCGGGGATCGCCCAGTCCCAGACGCTCTTCTTGATCTTCACGACGTGCACGGTCTCGCTGGACGTGATCCCCGGGTGGCCCAGCTCCTCGGTGAGGAACGCGTGGAGTTCCTCGACGTCGGCGTGGAGGGATTCGACGACCACGTTGTGGCTGCCGACGCCGATGGCGACGTAGCGCGCGGCGGGGTGGCGCGCGATGCGGTCGGTGACCTCCTCCACCAGACCGGGGTGGGCGCGGGCGTAGGTCGTCGCGACGACCGGCGTCCCGAGCGCGAGGGGGTCGGAGATCGCTTGGATCGTCATCCAGCCCTCCTCGAGCAGGCGTGCGACGCGTTTTCGGACCATGGATTCCGACACCCCGATGCGGCGCGCCACCTCGCGAAAGGCCATGCGGCCGTCCTCGCGGAGGAGGTCGACGATGGCACGGTCGGTCGGGTCGAGTTGGCGATACCAGGGGGTGCCCACGCGGATCCTCCGATCCTGCAACTCGTTGCAGCCTGCCGCGAGATTACTCGCGTCGCGTCCGAATCGTCAAGGAACCGGACGCAATGCGTCCGGTTCGGACCGCTACGGGGCGCGTCCCTTGCGCTCGGGGTCCCTCCCGGAGCGAGGTTGCCTCAGCGCGCCCCGGCGCGCGCGACGACGGCCGCCGCCAACGCCTCGCTCGCCGCCACCACCGGGACCGCCGCGTCGCCGTCGCGCAGCAGCAGCGGCACCTCGGTGCAGGCCGCCAGCAGCACCTCCGCGCCCGCCGCGACGCTCCGCGCGGCGAGGGCCCGCGCCGCGGCGCGCTCGGCCGCCCCGTACCGCCCGCCCTTCACCGCGTAGATCAGGTCCATCCACGCCGCCCGCTCGTCCTCCGGCGCGTCCACCACCGCCAGCCCCCGCCCCGCGAGGGCGCCGGGCACGTGCCCCGCCCGCCACGTCGACGTCGTCGCGATCACGCCGACCCGCCCCGCGGCAGGAGCGGCGGCGCGGACCGCGTCCGCGCTCGCCTCGACGGCGTCCACCCACGCGTCGCCGACCGCGGCGCGCAGCGGATCCGCGAAGGCGTGCGCCGTGACGCACGGCATGCACACGAGGTCCGCGCCGGCGTCGCGCAACGCCGCCCCCTTCGCCGCCAGGATCGGGGCGGGGGAGGGACCCTCCCCCGCCATCGCCGCGTTCCGGTCCGGAATCGCGGGGTCGGCGTCCACCAGCAGCCGCAGGTGCCCCTGCTCGGTCGCGGCCGGCGTCGCGGCGAGCACCGCCTCGCCGAACGCCCACGTCGCCGCGGGCCCCATCCCCCCGATCACCCCCACCGTGACGCGGGCCGGGTCGGCGGCGGGGATCACCCCGCGCGCACCTGCGCCGGGTAGGCGTGCAGGGCGGGACTTCCGCCCGTGTGCACGAACAGCACCCGGTCGTCCGCCGACCAGGTGCCCTCCCGCACCATCGCGATCAGGCCCGCGAGCGCCTTGCCGGTGTAGACCGGGTCGGCGAGGATCGCTTCGGTGCGCGCCAGCAACCGCACCGCCTCGCCCATCGCCTCGGTCGGCAGGCTGTAGCCGGGCCCCACCTGGTCGTCGCGCACCACGACCGCGTCGCGCGGGACCTCCCCCGCCCCGCCCGCCAGCGCGAACGTCTCGCTCGCGAGGCGGTGGATCTTCGCCTCCTGCGCCGCGCGCTCCGCGCGGACGCTGACGCCGGTCAGCGGCAGGTTCGCCGTCGCGCCGTGCAGGCCCGCCACCAGGCCGGCGTGCGTCCCGCCCGAGCCGCTGGCGGCGACGACGTGATCGAACGCCACGCCCCGCTCGAACGCCTGCTGCAGCGTCTCCTCGGCGCAGGCGACGTACCCGAGCGACCCGAGCGGCGTCGAGCCGCCCCCCGGGATCACGTACGGCGTGAAGCCCTCGGTGCGGGCGGCGTCCGCCATCGCCTCGAGGCCGGCGGCGAGGTCGCTGCCGGCGGGCACGACCTCGATCCGGTCGACGTCCATCAGGTCGAACAACAACGCGTTGCCGACCGCGTCCGCGGCGTACGTGCCCGGCACGCGCTCCTCGATCAACAGCCGCGTGCGCAGGCCCTCCACCGCCGCCGCCGCCGCCGTCAACCGGGCGTGGTTCGACTGCGGCGCCCCGGTCGTGATCACCAGGTCCGCCCCCTGCGCCCGCGCGTCGGCGATCAGGAACTCCAGCTTCCGCGTCTTGTTGCCACCCCCCGCGAGGCCGGTCGCGTCGTCGCGCTTGATCCAGATCTCCGGGCCGCCCAACGCGGCGGAGAAGCGGGGGAGGGGGTGCAGGGGCGTGCGCCCCTCGGTGTAGGTCCGGCGGGGGAAACGGGCGAGATGCACGGCGAGCCTCCTTCGCGCCGTTCGGCGCGGCGTGGGATGGCCCATCCTACGGCGCCGACGCGCGGTACGCTGCCCCCCGCGGCGCGCCCCGCGCGCCGGGAAGGGGGTGCCGCCGTGGCATCGCTCGAGTCGCCCGTCCCCCACGCGGCCCGCAATCCGGGCGTGCCGTTCGACGCCGCCTGGTTCGACGGCGTGCGCATCAACCGCAGCGCCACCGAACGCCGCGCCGCGAGCCTGCCCGCCCGCCGCGCCCTGAAGCGCGACGCGCAGGCCGCCTGGCTGCTGAAGGCCGTCACCCTGATCGACCTCACGACCCTCGCCGGCGACGACACCGCCGGCCGCGTCCGCCGCCTCGCGGCGAAGGCCCGCCGACCGGTCCGGACCGACGTCCTCGAGGCGCTCGGCATGGCGCACGCCGGCGTCACGACCGGCGCCGTCTGCGTCTACCCCACGATGGTGCCGCACGCCGTGGAGGCGCTCGGCGCGTCGGGCGTCCCGGTCGCGTCGGTCGCGTCGGGCTTCCCCGCCGGCCTCATGCCGATGCCGCAACGCGTGGCGGAGGTCGCCTGGGCGGTGCAGGCCGGCGCCCGCGAGATCGACGTCGTCATCACCCGCGAGCACGCCCTCACCGGCCGCTGGCGGGCGCTGTACGACGAGGTCGCGGAGCTCCGCGCCGCGGCGGGCGACGCGCACCTCAAGGTCATCCTCGCGACCGGCGAGCTCGGGACGCTGACGCGCGTCCACCGCGCCGCGATGGTCGCCATGATGGCCGGCGCCGACTTCGTCAAGACCAGCACCGGCAAGGAGAGCGTCAACGCCACCCTCGAGGTCGGTCTCGTGATGGCGCGCGCCGTCCGGGCGTACGAGGCCCGCACCGGGCACGCCGTCGGCTTCAAGCCGGCCGGCGGGATCCGCACCGCCAAGGCGGCGCTCGCCTGGATGGCGATGATCCACGACGAGTGGGGCCCAGGCGGCCTGACGCCGGAGCGCTTCCGGTTCGGGGCGTCGGGCCTCCTGACCGACGTCGAACGCCAACTCGAGCACCACGTCACCGGCCGCTACGCCGCGCGGCACCACCAGCCGCTCGCCTGATGCCCGCCACCGCCCCGGCCCTCCCCGAGCCGCCCACCCCCGAGGCCGCCGCCCTCCGCGCCGCGGCGCACGCCGCGGCGCGACGCCTGCCCCTCGACGCCGGCGACGGCGTCCGGGTGCGGCGCCTCGCGCCGGCCGACGCGCCGGCGCTCTTCGCCCGCATCGACGCCAGCCGTGCGCACCTCCGCGCCTGGCTCGACTGGGTCGACGCCACCCGCGCCCCGTCCGATACCGAGGCGTTCCTGCGCGCCTCCGCGGAGCGCTTCGAGGCGACCGGCGCCCTCGACGTCGGGCTCGAGCGCGACGGCGTCCTCGTCGGGATGATCGGCATGAACGCCGTCGACCCGGCGGCCCGCCGCGCCGAGATCGGCTACTGGCTCGCGGCGGACGCGACCGGGCGGGGCACCGTCACGCGCGCCCTCGGGGCGCTCGCGTCGCTGTGGTTCGGCCCGATGGGGCTCGCCCGCACCGAGATCCTCGTCCATCCGGACAACGCCGCCAGCCGCGCCGTCGCCGAACGCGCCGGGTACGCCCCCGTCGGCGTCCGCGCGGGTGGCGGCGTGCGCGACGGCGTGCCGTTCGACCTGCTCGTCTACGCCCGCACCGCCCCCGACGCCGCCGAGGAGGCCCCCCGTTGAGCCGCGTGAAGGAGATCTTCGAGACCATGACGTACGGACCCGCCCCCGAATCCGACGCGCCGGCGCGCGCGTGGCTCGACGCGCACGACCACCGCTTCGGGCACGCGATCCAGGGCGTCCTCGAGGCGCCCACCGGCCCGACGTTCGAGACGCGCAACCCCGCCCGCGAGGACGACGTCCTCGCCAGCGTCGCGCAGGGCACCCCCGAGGACGTCGACCGGGCGGTCGCCGCCGCGCGAGCCGCCTTCCCCGGCTGGGCGTCGCTGCGTCCCCACCAGCGCGCCCGGCACCTGTACGCCCTCGCCCGCCACGTCCAGAAGCACGCCCGCCTCCTGGCGGTCCTCGAGACGCTCGACAACGGCAAACCGATCCGCGAAAGCCGCGACGTCGACGTCCCCCTCGTCGCGCGGCACCTCTACCACCACGCCGGCTGGGCGGAGCTGCGCGACGAGGCGTTCCCCGGCACCGAGCCGTGGGGCGTCGCGGGCCAGGTCATCCCCTGGAACTTCCCGCTGTTGATGCTCGCCTGGAAGGTCGCGCCCGCCCTCGCGGCGGGCAACGTCGCCGTCGTCAAGCCGGCCGAGCACACCCCCCTCACCGCGCTCGCCTTCGCCGAGATCGCCCGCGAAGCGGGCCTCCCGCCCGGCGTCCTGAACGTCGTGACGGGGGACGGAGCGACCGGCGCGGCGCTCGTCGCGCACCCGGACGTCGACAAGGTCGCCTTCACCGGCAGCACCGAGGTGGGGCGCACCCTCCGCACCGCGACCGCCGGCAGCGGCAAGGGCCTGACGCTGGAGTTGGGCGGCAAGAGCCCGTTCGTCGTGTTCGAGGACGCCGACCTCGACGCCGCCGTCGAGGGCGTCGTCGACGCCATCTGGTTCAACCAGGGCGAGGTCTGCTGCGCCGGCAGCCGCCTGCTGGTGCAGGAGGGGATCGCCGACGACCTGCACGCCCGCCTCAAGCGGCGGATGGAGACCTTGCGGGTCGGCGACCCGCTCGACAAGGCGATCGACATGGGCGCCATCGTGGCGCCCGTGCAGCTCGAGCGGATCCGGGAGCTGTGCGCGATCGGGGAGGCGGAGGGCGCCACCTGTTGGCAGCCGACCTGGGCGAGCCCCGACGCCGGCCCGTTCTTCCCCCCGACGTTGTTCGAACGCGTCGACCCCGCCGCCACGATCGCGCGCGAGGAGATCTTCGGGCCGGTCCTCGTCACGACGACGTTCCGGACGCACGACGAGGCGGTCGCCCTCGCCAACGACGGACGGTACGGCCTCGCCGCCAGCGTCTGGACGCAGACCCTGGACCTGGCCCTCGACGTCGCCCCGAAGCTGGAGGCGGGGGTCGTGTGGGTCAACGCCACGAACCTGTTCGACGCCGCCGCGGGGTTCGGCGGCGTCCGCGCCTCCGGCTTCGGGCGCGAGGGCGGCGTGGAGGGCATGCACGCCTACCTGGTGCCCCGCCGCGAGCGGGCCCGCCCCCCCTACGAGGCGGACGCCTTCGCGCCCGACCCCACGCCGTCGGTCGGGACCGGCCCGACCGATCCGGACGGGGTGGCGGGGGGGCCGCCCCTCGACCGCACCGCGAAGCTGTACGTCGGCGGGCGACAGGTGCGGCCCGACGGGGGCGGCAGCTACCCGGTCGTCGCGCACGACGCGCGGCACGTCGGCGAGGCGGCGCTCGCCAACCGCAAGGACGTCCGCAACGCCGTCGAGGCCGCCCACGCCGACCGGGCGTGGGCGCGGGCGACGGGGCACGCCCGCGCGCAGGTGCTGTACTACCTGGCGGAGAACCTCGAGGCGCGCGAGGCGGCGTTCACCGACCGGCTGCGGGACCTGACCGGCGCGTCGGAGGCCGACGCGCGGCACGAGGTGCGCGCGTCGGTCGAGCGCATCTTCCGCTACGCCGCGCACGCCGACAAGCTCGACGGCGCGGTGCACGGCGTGCCGATGCGCACCGTGACGCTGGCGATGAAGGAACCGCACGGGGTGGTCGGCGTCGTGGCGCCGGACGAGGCGCCGTTGCTGGCGCTCGTGAGCCTCGTGGCGCCGCTCCTGGCGTTCGGCAACCGCGTGATCGCGGTGCCCTCCCCCCGCTGGCCGCTGCCGGCGACCGACCTGTACCAGGTGCTCGAGGCCAGCGATCTGCCGGGCGGCGCGCTGCAGTTGCTCACGGGCCCGCGCGACGCCCTCGCGCAGGTGCTGGCCGACCACGACGACGTCGCGGCGGTCTGGTACGTCGGGTCGGCCGCGGGCGGCACGGAGGTCGAGCGGCGGGCGGCGGGCAACCTGAAGGTCACCTGGACGAACGACGCGCGGCGGATCGATTGGTTCGACGCCGAGGACGCCGCCGGCCCCCGCTGGCTGGAGCGCGCCCACCGCGTCAAGAACGTCTGGGTGCCCTACGGCGCCTGAGGCGGATCCCCCGACGCCGCGTCGGGGTCGGCCATCGCGCGGGCCGGCCCCCGGAGGGTGGCGGGCCCGCGCGCGCCGTCGAACGACGCGCGCAGCGCCCGCTCCGGGCCGTCCCGGACGGAGGTGCGCGGGTCGTCGAGCCCGAGGGCGCGTAGCCACGCCCGGAGGCGGGGCGCGTCGGGCGTCGTCACCTCGAGGTCGCGCAGCGTCGCGGCGACCGGCAGGCGGGTCGCCGGGTGGGGCGTGTCGCCCCAGTGGATGAAGAACGGGGCGGCGGTCTCGCCGTCCGGTGCGGCGAACGTCAGGGTCCAGGCGAGGCGCTCCCCGGCGGGCGTGCGGCGTTCCATCGCCACCGTCGTCGCGGGCGTGCCGAGCGCGTCGAGGCGACGCGCGAGGGCGTCCGGCGCGTCGGTCGCCACGCACCACGCCACCAGGGCGGGCGCGTCGAGCCCGGCGAGCGCCCGCGCGAACGGCCCGCCGTCGGGTTGGGTCGGGTCGGGCGCGACCGCCTCCAGGTAGGCCCCCTCCGCGAGACCCACCAGCGCGTTGTGCGTCCCGAAGCCGGCGTGCCGCCCGCCGTCCACCGGCGTCCCCCCGAGGTGCGTGGCGACGTGCGCGCGGGCGGACGCCAGGTCGGGCCCCGCGACGAGCAGGTGGTCGAGGCGCAGCGTCACGGGCTTTCCGGCGGGCCGGGCCGGGAGGCGGAGACGTCGCGTTCGGTGGCGGTGAACCCGATGCGGGCGTAGAGGCGGTCGGCGGCGCTGCCGGCGTCCCCGACGATCACGAGGCGTTCCGCGCCCCAGTGGCGGGCGGCGTGCCGCGCGGCGTCGCGCAGCAAGGCCGCGGCGAGCCCGCGACGCCGGTAGGCCGCCCGGACGTGCACGAACTGGTAGCGGGCGAGGCCGTCGCGGACGTACAGCCCGAGGCTTCCGGCGGGCGCGCCCGCCCACCGCGCGAGGAACCAGCCGCCCCGCAGGTCGGGGTGGGCGCCGTCCGCGAGGCGGCGGAGGAAGGCGGTGCGCTCGGCGAGGAAGGCGAGGTACGCCGCGCGCGACTCGCCGGGCGGCCCCTCGTCCGCCTGCAGGTCGCGGACCGCGGCCCAGTCCGCGTCGCGGGTGACGGGGTGGAGCGTGACGGCCTCGGGAAGGTCGGGGTGGGCGCCCTCCGTGGCGGCGAGGGCGTCGGGTGGGGCGCTGCGCACGACGTTGCGGGCGACCTCGTAGCCCGCGTCGGTCCACGCGCCGAGGTCGCCCTCCGCGCCGGCGGGGTCGTCGATCAGGACCGTGACGTGCCGGACGTCGGGGAGGTCGGCGAAGGCCGCGGCGAAGCGCGCTTCGATCGCGGCGCGCTCCCCGGCCCGCGGGGCGCGGGGCAGGACGAGGGCGTTGCCGTAGCGGAACAGGGGTTCGTCGGGCGTGCGGAGCGCCACCGCGTCCCCGAGGTCGCGGACCTCGCCGACGAACCAGGCGTCGGTGCGGGGGGACAGGCCACGGAGCGTCGTCACGCGCCTAGGGTACGCCGCCGGAGCGGGGGCTGGGATGGATGCGCGTCGGGGGGCGCGTCGGTGAGGGGGTGGAACGATGG
>JAVLCF010000070.1 GCA_031581195.1 Trueperaceae bacterium
CGCGTTGGCGTGCACCGGCGCGGCGCAACCGTCCCCGTGGGCGGGCACCTGGCGCGGCGCGATCGACCCCGGGCCGGGCGAGCTGGCGCTCGTCGTCCGCCTCGACGTCGGTCCGGACGGCCCGCGCGGGACGCTGGACGTCCCGCTCCAGGGCGCGCGCGACGTCCCCCTCGACGTCGTCCTCCTCGACCCCGACACGATCCGCTTCACCGCGCCGGACCTACCCGCCGCCCCGATCTTCACCGGTCGACGGACCGGGGACGTCCTCGAGGGCGACCTCGTGCAGGGGGCGGCCCGCCTCCCGTTTCGACTCGAGCGGGTCCCCACCGACGCCGGTGCGACCGCCCCAGGGGACCGCGGCGCCGCCGGAGACGCGTCCGGTCCCACCCTCCCCGGTGCGGCGGCGGGCCTCACGCCCCGCCCCTACGCCGAAACCGAGGTCGCGGTGGCCGGCCCCGCCGGCCCGCTCGCGGGGACCCTCACCCTGCCGCGCGGGCTGGGCCCCCACCCGGTCGCGCTGCTGCTCTCGACGTCCGGCGCGCAGGACCGCGACGGACGCGTCGCGGGCCACCCGACGGTCCGCACCCTGGCCGACGCCCTGACCCGCGCCGGCATCGCCACCCTCCGGTTCGACGACCGCGGCGTCGGCGGCAGCGCCGGCACGTACGCCGACGCGGGCCTGGACGGCCTCACCGCCGACGCGCTCGCGGCGCTCGCCTGGATCCCCCTACGAAGCGACCTCGCCGCGGACCGCGTCGCCGTCGTCGGGCACGGGCTCGGGGGGATCGTCGCGGCCCGCGCGACCCTCGCCGCGCACGCGCCGGCGCGCCGCCCCGACCTCGTCGCCGGGCCGGTGGCCGACCCCGTCGTTCCCGCCGCGACCGTCCTGCTGGCCGCGCCCGCCGCCGACGGGCTCGCCGTCGCCATCGACCGGGCCCGGGCGGCGCGCCCGACCGCGGACGGCCCGTCCGCCGACGCGGAGGCGACGTACCTCCGGCAGCTGCACGCCGCGTTCCAGGCGGGCGACGCCGCCCGCGCGACCGCGCTCGCACGGGCGTGGGCGACCCGCCGGCTGCAGGCCCGCCCCGCCGCCGAGATCCCCACCAGCGAAGCGGACCGCGACCGGATCGTCGCCGCCGACGTGCGGGACGCGACCGCGCCGACGGCCCGCGACGCCCTCCTCGCCGAACCCGCCGACGTGCTGGCGGCGCTGCCGGGACCGGCGCTCGGGGTGTACGGGGCGCGCGACGTCCAGGTGGTCGCGGCGTCGAACGCGGCGGCGTTGCGCGCCGCGTGGGCCAGCCCCCCGGACGCCGTACGCGCGCCCGACCGCCCGCCCGGGGTTCCCCACGACCGCGACGTGGTCGTCCTCGCGGGCGTGACGCACGCGCTGCGGTCGACCGCGGGGCCGGCGCCCGGTGCGAACGGCACCGACGCGGACGCGATCGCGGCCGGCGTGAAGGCGCGCGTGACGGCGTTCCTGGAGGCGCACCTGTTCGGGTGGTGAGGCGGCGGGCCGTTGCTAGCATGCCGGCATGGCGGACGCCCCCAGCCTGTTCCAGGCGGCCGACGAGCCGCTCGCCGCCCGCATGCGGCCGCGCACCCTCGACGAGTTCGTCGGGCAGGGGCACGTCGTGGGGCCCGGGCGGCTGCTGCGCCGCGCGATCCTCGCCGACCGACTCGCCAGCCTCCTGCTGCACGGCCCCCCGGGGACCGGCAAGACGACCCTCGCGCGCGTCATCGCCGGCTCGACGAAGGCGGAGTTCGTGGCCCTCAACGCGGTGCTGGCGGGCGTCAAGGACCTCCGCGAGCAGGTGGCCGCCGCCGCCGAACGCCAGCGGCGGGGCGGGCGGACGTTGCTGTTCGTCGACGAGGTGCACCGCTTCAACAAGGCGCAACAGGACGCCCTACTGCCGTCGGTCGAGGCGGGGATCGTGACGTTCATCGGGGCGACGACGGAGAACCCGTACTTCGAGGTGAACGCCGCCCTGGTCTCGCGCAGCCGCGTGTTCCAACTCGTGCCCCTGACCGAGGACGACCTCCGGGCGGTGGCCCGCGCCGCCCTGACCGACGAGGTCCGGGGTTTCGGCACGCTCGACGTCCGCCTCGAGGACGACGCGCTCGACCACCTCGTGTCGGTCGCCAACGGCGACGCGCGGTCGTTGTTGAACGCCCTCGAGCTGGCGGTCGTCACGACCGAACCGGACGCGCGGGGCGCCATCGTCGTGGACCGCACCGCCGCGGAGGAATCCATCCAACGGCGGGCGGTGCTGTACGACAAGGAGGGGGACGCGCACTTCGACGTCATCAGCGCCTTCATCAAGAGCGTCCGCGGCAGCGACCCCGACGCCGCGCTGTACTGGCTGGCGAAGATGGTGCACGCCGGGGAGGACCCCCGCTTCATCCTGCGGCGCCTGCGCATCCTGGCCAGCGAGGACGTCGGTCTGGCGGACCCGCAGGCGCTCGTGCACACCGAAGCGGCGGCGCAGACGTACGAGGCGGTCGGCATGCCGGAGGGGCGCTACGCGCTGGCGCAGGCCACGCTGTACCTGGCGACCGCCCCGAAGTCGAACAGCGCCATGGCGTTCTTCGATGCCCTCGCCGCCGTCGAGCGGGAGGGGCGCGGCGACGTGCCGGCGCACCTGAAGGACGCCCACCGCGACGGGGCGGGGTTCGGGCACGGTCGGGGGTACCTGTACCCGCACGCCTACCGCGATCATTGGGTCGCGCAGCAGTACCTCCCCACCGCCCTGCAGGGCCGCCTGTTCTACGACCCCTCCGGCGTGGGGTACGAGGCGACGATCGCGGACGACGTCGCCCGCCGGCGCGACGCGCAGCTCGCGGCGATGACGGGCGGCGATCCGGGGGAGGGGGAGATCCTCTCCACCAGCCCCTGGGACGCGGAACGCGACGCGTGGGCGGAGCGCACCCTGTCGGGGCGCAGCGACCTGGTCGAGGCCCTCCGCGAGCGCCTGGTGGAGGCCGCCGGGCTGGCCCGCCACCACCGCGTGCTGGACCTGGCGGTCCGGTCGGGCTGGACGACGTTCGAGGCGATGCGGCGGACGCCCGAGGGGCACGTGTGGTCGCTGCCGCACGGCGAGGCGGCGGCGGACGCGATCCGCGCGCGCGTCGCCGGCCGTCCCGAGCTCGAACGCCCGGTCGTCGCCGTCCGCCCCGAGGGCGACGGGACCGACGGCGCGCCGTGGTGGGCTGCGCTCGCGGAAGGGGACGCACCCCCGACCTTCGACCGGCTTCTCGCCGTCGGGCAGCGCGCGACGGTCGAGCCCGCCGCCGAAGCGTGGCTCGCGCACCTCGCGCCGGCGGGGCGGGCGGTGCTCCTCGATCCCGCCCCCGGGGCCGGGGGGCGGCTCGCGGACGCGGTCGGGGACGCCCTCGACGCCCCCCGGGCGGCGCTGCTCGCCGCCGCCGAAGCGGCGCTCGCGGCGCCGGACGGGGAGGACGCCCTCGACGCGTCGGTGGAGGCGTGGACGGCGGCCGGCGGGGTCGTCGAGCGGAGGGAGGCGTTCGACGTCACCGTCGAGCGCCGCTTCGCCGCCGCGACGGTCGACGGCTGGTTCGAAGCGGACCGGCCGTTACCCGCCGCCCTCGCCGACGCCGGCGCGGACGGGAGCGACGTCGCGGCGATCCGCGCGGCGCTGACGCGCGCGTTGACGGCGGGTGTGGCGTGGCGGTCGCGGTGGACCCTGCGGGTCGTCCGGAGGGGCGACGCCCCCCCGGACGCCTGACGTCAGGCCAGGGCGCGCCGAAGGCGGGCGCTCAGCGCATCGACGACGATCACGAACACGATGATGACCAGCAGGATGACGGTCACCTCGCCCCACAAGCGGAACTGCAGGCGTTGCTGCAGGATCAGGCCGATCCCGCCCGCCCCGACGAGGCCGAGGACGGTCGCGGCGCGCAGGTTGATCTCGAAGCGGAACAACAGGTTCGACGCGAACTCCGGCAGGACCTGCGGCGTGACGCTCCACAGGAAGACGTGCAGGCCGTTCCCGCCGACCGCGCGGATCGCTTCGTTCGGGCCGGGGTCGATGCCCTCGACGACGTCCCCGAAGATCTTGCCGAGGAAGCCGATCGAGTGAATGCCCATCGCCATGATCCCGGCGGTCGGGCCGGGCCCGGTGGCCGCGACGAAGATGATGGCCAGCAGGATCTCCGGGAAGGTCCGGACCGCGACGAGGAGCACCTTCCCGGGGTAGGCCAGGACGGCCGACGGCATCAGGTTGCCGCTCGCAAGGAACGAGATCGGGAAGGCGAACAGGCCGCCGACGATCGTGCCGAGGATCGCCATGAACAGCGTCTCGAACATCACCGCGATCGCGCGGGGGAGGAGGCTCCACTCGGGCGTCACCAACCCGCGGAGGATCGGCGGGACGTTCGACGTGATGCCGGTCGCGACCCGCTCGACGCTGGGCAGGTCGAGGGTCGCGAGGGTCACGACCGCCAGGACCGCCACGCCGACCGCCGCTGCGAGGCGGAGGCGGGCGTTGCGGCGTTGCGGGGCGGGTTGGGGGGGGACGGTCGGCGTCGCCATCAGATCAACCTCGCGCGCAACCAGATCGACGCGCCGTCGATCGCGAGGACCAACGCGAACGTCGCCAGCACGATGAGGCTCACGTCGCCGTACGCGAAGAAGTTGAGGCGACCCAGCAGGTCCTGTCCGATCCCGCCCGCACCGACCAGCCCGAGCACGACCGACGCGCGGACGTTGATCTCGAAGGCGTACAGCAGGAAACTCGTCAGCGTCGCGCCGACCTGCGGGAGGACCGCGAACTGGATCGTCTGGTTCCGGGTCGCGCCGGCCGCGCGGAGCGCCTCGAGGGGGCCGGGGTCGACCGCCTCGACGCTTTCCGACCCGAGCTTCGTGAGGACCGCGATCGTGAACAGCGTCAACGCGACGACGCCGGGCAGCGGGCCGATGCTGAGGACGGGGGCGAGGAGCGCCGCGAAGAGCAGGTCGGGGATCGACCGCAACACCGTGAGGAGGGACCGCGTCACCATCAACACGACGCGGTTCGGGGCGGTGTTGATCGACGCGAGGAACAACAGCGGGTACGCGAGAAGCGCGCCGAACAACGTCCCGAGGTAGGCGATCTGGACCGTCTCGAGGAGCGGCCCCCAGATCTCGGGGAGGTAGCTCCAGTCGGGCACGAGCTTCGCGAAGAACTCGACGAAATCGACCGTGCCGAGCACCAGGCTGGCGAGGGAGAACTCGGTCTGCCAGGCGGACACCGCGATCGCCCCGAGGATCAGCCCGAGGGTGGTGGTGGTGCGGAGGCGTTGCGCGGCGCTGCGCGCCGGGAGGGCGGCGCTAGCCTGCATCGGCCGGTGTGGCGACGGTGTCGGCGTCGCCGCGCAGGTCGGTGTCGGCGTCGATGGGGCGGCCGTAGATGCGTTCGAACACCGCGTCGGTCGCCTCCGCCGGGGGGCCGTCGAAGACGATGCGGCCGTCGTTCATGCCGACGATGCGGTCGGCGTACTGGCGCGCCATGTCGATGAAGTGGAGGTTCACGAGGGTCGTGATGCCGTCCTCCCGCGCGATGCGTTTGAGGTCCTGCATCACCGCGTGGCTGGTGGGCGGGTCGAGGCTGGCGACCGGTTCGTCGGCGAGCATCACGCGGGGGCGTTGCGCGAGCGCGCGAGCGATCCCGACGCGTTGCTGCTGCCCGCCGGACAACGCGTCGGCGCGCTGCCAGGCCTTGTCGGGGATGCCGACGCGGACGAGGGCGTCGGCGGCCGCCTCGCGGTCGTCGGCCCCGAACGCCCCGAGGAGGCCCCGCCAGGCGGGGACGTGCCCGAGGCGGCCGGCGAGGACGTTGCGCATGACGGTGGAGCGCTTGACGAGGTTGAACGTCTGGAAGATCATGCCGATCTCGCTGCGCAACGCCCGCAGGTCCGCGCCGCGGGCGGTCGTGATGGAGCGGCCGTCGATGCGGACGTCGCCCCGTGCGGGGGGCACGAGGTGGTTGATCGTGCGGATCAACGTCGACTTCCCGGCGCCCGACAGGCCGACGATGACGACGAACGCACCGTCCTCCACCTGGAGGTTCACGTCGTGCAGCGCTTGGAAGCCGTTGGGGTAGACGACGTCGAGGTGGTCGACTTCGATCACGGGGACTCCTGGCACGGCGCGGGGGGTCGCCGGCGACGCCGACGACCCCCCGCGCGGCTTCGTGGGGTTACTGGAAGGTCTTCTGGACTTCGCGGACGGGGTCGTACGCGCTCGAGTTGATGGTGGCGAACGCGTCACCGCTCACGAGCTCGTCGATGATCGCGACGCCCTCCTCGGTGTCGCCGAGCTCCACGAGCGCCTGACGGATGATGTTGGCGACCTCGTCGCTGAGGCCCGAGCGGACGACGGCGCCGTCGTTCGGGATGTCGTTGGTGTAGCCGAGGACGCACACCTCGTCCATGACGTCGGGGAAGTCGCCCTCGACGTTGCTGCGGGCGTCGTCGAAGCTGGCGGCGACGTCGACGTCGCCGTTGTAGACCGCGAGGACCGACGCGTCGTGCCCACCGGCGAAGATGGTGGTCATGTCCTCGTCGGGGTCGATGCCGTAGTTGTTGAGCAGGTGCGCGTACGGGTACTGGTAGCCGCTCGTGGAGCCGGGGTCGACGAACGCCATGCGGGCGCCCTCGAGGCTCTCGAACGTCTGGAAGTCCCCGTCGCACTTGACGTTGAACTGCGACTTGTAGGTCGACGCGCCGTAGCGGACGGTGGCGACGATGGGCTTGGCGTCGTAGCGGTCGATCGCCTGCACCATGGAGGCCGGTCCGAAGAGGCCGACGTCGATGCGCTGGTTGCCGATCGCTTCGACCAGACCGACGTAGTTCGTGCTGACGAAGGTGTCGACCGGGATCAGGAGTTCGTTCTCGAGGTACTCCGCGAGCGGCTCGAGCGACTCGACGAGGGTCTGCGACTCGACGCTGGGCACCATGCCGATCGTGAGTTCGATCGGGAAATCCTCGACGTCGGACTGCGCGGTGGCGACGCCGACCAGGCCGGCGGCGAGCAGGAGGGCGGTCAGGGTGCGAAGCATGCGGTTCATCGGGGGATCACCTCCAAGGAGTGTCTACGCCACCACGCTAGCCACGCCGTGTCAGCGCTCCGTCAGTTCCCGGTCGGGGGTGGGCGACGGCCCACCCCCGGGTCACTTCGAATCGGACAGCGCGAAGCCGCGCATGAACTGTTCCTGGAGCAGCATGAACACCAGGAGGGGGGGAACGAGGCTGAGGGTGGCGCCCGCCATCACGTACCCCCACTCGACGCCCTCGCCGGTCCCGATGATGAGGTTGAGGCCGACCTGGACCACTTGGAGTTCCTCGCGGCGGATGATGACCTTGGGCCAGAGGTACTGGTTCCAGACGTACACGAACTCGATGACGGCGAGCGCACCGATCGTGTTCCACGACATCGGCACCAGGATGCGGCGCAGGAACTGCCACGGCGTCGCGCCGTCGATGCGGGCGGCGTCGGCGAGGCTGCTGGGGATCGCCATGAAGTGCTGGCGGAACAGGAACGTCCCGGTCGCCGACGCCAGGAACGGCACGATCAACGCCGCGTACGTGTTCGCCCAACCGAAGCCGTACTCGGCGGGTTGGAACAGAATCCGGTCGGGTCGCGACAACCACCGCCACCACGCCTCGAGGCTTTCGGGCGGTTGCAGGCTGACGATGTCGAACAACGGCACGACCAACACCTGAATGGGGATCATCAGGGTCAACAGGATGAGGCCGAAGATGACGCGCTTGAAGGGGAAGCGGAAGTACACGAGCGCCATGCCCGCCATCAGCGACAGGGTGGTCTTGCCGACCGTCACGGCGATGGCGGCGATGAAGCTGTTGCGCATGAAGACGAGCAGGTTCGCGTTCAGGAAGACGTTGCGGACGTTCTCGAAGAACTGCGTGCCGGGGATCAGGCTGGGGGAGAGCACGTCGACGCGCGTTTGGGTGGCCTTGACGACGGCGAAGAGGATGGGGAAGGCGATGATCGTGACCGCCGCGATCAGGACCGCGTGCAGGATCCAGGCGTTGCGGCGACGCATCAGTTGTCTCCGTACTGCACGCGGCGGGAACCGTAGCGGAACTGCAGCAGCGTGATCAGGATCGTGAAGACGAGGATGACGTTGCCGAGCGCGGCGGCGAGGCCGGTGTTGCCCGACCCCCCGAAGCCGTCGAGCGTCACCTGGTAGATCATCGTGGTCGTGAGTCCCGCCCCGTCCGCCGGGGGCGGCCCGACCGGCCCACCGCTCGTGACGATGTCGATGAGGCCGTACGACTCGAAGAAGGCGAACGTCAGGTTCGTGAACAACAAGAAGAACGTCATGGGGGAGAGCATCGGGACGGTGATGCGGAAGAACCGTTGGATGGGGCCGGCGCCGTCGATGGCGGCCGCTTCGCCCAACTCCTTGGGGACGTTCTGCAGGGCGGCGAGATAGAACACCATGTTGTAGCCCAGGTTCTTCCAGACCGATGCGAGGACGACGAGGGAGAACGCCAGGATGGGGGTGTCGAGCCAGCGCGGCTTGATGCCGAAGAGCGACTCGAGGACCTGGTTGACGCTGCCGATGTCGGGGTTGAACATGAATAGGAAGATCGTGCCCGCGACGGCGGGCGACAGCGCGAACGGCCAGATCAACAACAGCCGGTAGATGCGCGCCCCGCGGACGTTCTGGCTCGCGAGGGTCGCGACGACCATGGCGATCGACAGCCCCAGACCGACGACCAACGCGCCGTAGACGAACGTCTGGATCACGACCTGGATGTACTTGTCGGCCAGCGGGCCGGTGAACATGAGCCGGAAGTTGTCGAGCCCGACGAACTGGCGGGTGTTCAGGAAAAGATTCGAGCGGTACGTCGACAGCACCCACGCCTGCAGCGCGGGGTAGTAGATGAAGACCAGCAGGATGACGAACGACGGCAGCAGCAAGAGCCACGGCAGCACCCGGCTGGTGAAGACGGCGTTGTCCTTCATGGCGGCGAGCCTACCCCCCTACGGGTGGGGGCGGACCGGGTTCGGTCCGCCCCCCACCACGACGTCGCGTGCGACGTCGAACGACCGGTTGCGAATCAGAAGTTCGCGTTGTACTCCGCGAGGCGGGCGTTGGCCTCCTCGTTGGCGTCCTGCATGGCGGTCTCGACGTCCGCACCGTTGTAGATGCGCTGCAGCGCTTCACCGATGATCGTGCGGGTCTCGAGGAAGCTCCCCAGCACCGCGCCGGCGCTCGCCTGGTTCGCGTTCGTCTCGAGCAGCTGCTCGAAGGCGACCGCGAAGTTCGGCTCCTCCTCGAACCAGCCCTCCTGCTCGAGCTGGTCGACCGAGGCGTTGACGACCGGGTAGTAGCCGGTCAGCTTGTGCCACGAGACCATGTTCTCGGGGTTCGTCATGTAGAGGACGAAGTCGCGGGCGACCTCGAGTTCTTCGGTCGGGTGGCCGTCGGTCAGCCACACGCTGGCGCCGCCGATGACGACGCCGTTGCGGTCCACGCCGTCGGGGATCGGCAGCAGGCCGGTCTTGACGGCGAAGCCGTTGTCCGCCGCGGCGCGCGTGATGTTGCCGGCGTCGGCGGTGGAGGTGATGAAGAACACCGACTCCTGGTTCGCGAAGATCGCTTCGGAGCCGCCCCAGTCCTCGAGCGTCCCGGTGTAGCTGTACCAGCCGTTCTCGGCGAGGTCGCTCATGAACTGGCCGATGCGCAGCGCCGCTTCGCTGTCGAGCAGGAGTTCGGTGGCGCGGGCGTCGCGGCCGTTGCCGTTGTTCGCCAGCAGGGCGCCCTGCTCGCTCATCCACTGCTCGAACATCCAGCTGTGCAGCGGGAAGGTGAGGCAGTTCGCGTCGAGGCCGGCGCCGTCGATCGCTTCGCAGGCCGACAGCACCTCACCGAACGTCTCGGGGACGTCCTCGGGGTCGAGGCCCGCCTCGCTCATGAGGTCCTGGTTGGCGTAGATGATGGGGCTGGAGCTGTTGAACGGGATGGAGTTCACCTGCCCGTCCAGCGTGTAGTAGTTGATGACCGGCTCGATGTAGGCGTCCTCGTCGATGCCGCCGACCTCGCCGATCGGCTTGAAGATGCCGGAGTCGAGCGCCAGCTGGCTGCCGACCTCGAACAGCTGCACGAGGTGCGGCGGGGTGCCCTGGCGGGCGGCCAACGCGGCGGCCTCGAGCGTCTCGCGGTAGCTGCCCTTGCGCTCGCCGGAGACCTCGTAGTCCATGCCCTGCTCCTCGAGTTGGGCGTTGAACTCGTCGATGCGGTCCTCGATCCAGCCGGAGCGGGGCGCGTCGCTGAACGCGTACCAGAATTCGATCGTTTGGGCGGTCGCGACGCTGAACACGAGAGCGACGGCCATGGCAAGGATGCGCTTCATGGTTCCTCCTCTGGGGGCGGACCACTCGGCGAGCGGCCGCATCGGTATGGGTACTTCCCCCGACCGCCTACCATGCCGGTTCCGCGTCAAGTCCACATCATGGCGTATCGGGCCGGACCTCCCCGAACGGTACGTCCGTGTCGTCGGGGCGTCGGGTGCGGTGCGGCGCGGTGCGTGCGGTGCGGGGCAGGCGCGTCAGAGGCAGGCGCTAGCGTTCTTCGAGGCGACGACGTGCCCGAGCGCCAGGTCGAGGGGGAGGGTGGCCGCGGGGCGCAGCGCCGGGTCGGGATCGACCTCGAGGCGGGTCGCGCCGAGCGCCCGAGCGGCGCGCAGGAGCTCCTCCTTCGCGCGCGGGTCGTCCGCGCGCACCGCGTACGTGCGGGCGGCCGCGCGGACGTCCGCCGGGAGCGCCGCGCGGTGCGCGTCGGCGCGGTCGGCCGTCGTGAACGTCGGGAGCGACCGGCCCCCCTCCGCGTCGCGGACCGTCAACGGCGCGAGCGCGCCCGGCGGCGCGTCGCGCCGCACCAGCGCGTGCAGGGGACCGTCGAGGGCGGCGTAGGCGGCGTCGCGCACGCCGCGACGCTACACCTTCGGCAGCGTCACGCCCCGTTGCCCCATGTACTTGCCCTTGCGGTCGGCGTAGGTGGTTTCGGGCCGTTCGCCCTGGAAGAACAACAACTGCACGATCCCCTCGTGGGCGTACACCTTCGCGGGGAGGGGCGTCGTGTTGGACAACTCCAGCGTGACGTGCCCCTCCCAGCCCGGCTCGAGGGGCGTGACGTTCGCGACGATGCCGGTCCGCGCGTACGAGCTCTTGCCGAGCGCGACGACGAGGACGTCGTCGGGAATGCGCAGGTACTCCACCGACCGCGTCAGCGCGAACGAGTTCGGGGGGATGATGCAGACGTCGTCCTCGAGCTCGACGAAGCTGGCTTCGTCGAACGCCTTCGGATCGACGACGGTGTTGAAGGCGTTGACGAAGACCCGCCACTCGGCGGCGGCGCGCAGGTCGTAGCCGAAGCTCGAGAGGCCGTAACTGATGACGCCCTCGCGCTCGAGGTGCTCGACGAACGGTTCGATCATGCCCTCGCGCGCGCGTTCGCGAATCCAACGGTCGGACCGGATGCTCATGCGCGCGACTCTACCGCGCGGCGCGGTAGCCTCGCGGCATGCTTCTCGCGGTCGACGTCGGCAACACCCGCACCACCGTGGGGCTGTTCGACGGCGCGACCCTGCGGCACCGCTGGCGCGTCGCGACCGACGCGCGGCGCAGCGCGGACGAGATCGCGGTCCTGCTGCGGTCGTTGCGGGCCCTGGACGACGCGCCGCCGCCCGACCGCGCCATCCTGGCGTCGGTCGTCCCGGCGGCCGAGCGCGCCTGGCGCGAGGCGGTGGGGGAGCGCGCGGGGGTCCCGACCGACGTCGTGACCGCCGCGTGCGCCGCGTCGCACCTGCGGGTCGAGACCGACCGCCCCGAGGAGGTCGGGGCGGACCGGATCGTGAACGCGGTCGCCGCGACGGCGTACCCGGGGGACGCCTGGGTGGTGGTGGACCTGGGGACCGCGACGACGTTCGATCTCGTGCTCGCGCCCGACCGGCTCCGGGGGGTCGCGATCGCGCCGGGCCTGGAGGTCGCGGCCGAAGCGCTCGCGACGCGGGCGGCGAAGCTCGGCGCCGTCGAGCTCAGCGCGCCGGACCGAGCGGTGGGGCGCACCACGGGCGAGGCGGTGCGGTCGGGACTGGTGCTGGGGCACGCGGCCATGGTGGACGGCATGGTGGACCGCTTCGTGGCCGAGGCCCGCGCCGAGGTGGGGTCCGAGGCGCGCGTCACGGTTCTGGCCACCGGTGGGTTGGCGGGCGTCGTCGCGGGGGCGTCGGCGCGCCTCGACGCCGTCGAGCCGTGGTTGACGCTGGAGGGCCTGCGCCGCCTCGCGGGCGACGGCTGAGCGGCGGGTGGAACGACGGCAGGCCTTGCCCGGCGCGCACGCCGCGCGGTACGCCTGCCGCGCCGATCGGCACCGTGACGAGCGCCAACCCGCACGACACCGTGCCGAACGCGGGGGGCGCCGCGACGATTCCCTTCGCGAAACGACAACGCGAACCGCACGCACGCCCGTGACGTGGTCGGCGGGTCAGCGCAGGTAGCGCTCGACGTCGCGGACGTGCGCGGCGTACGTGACGTTGGGGCGGAAGACCGGCGTCCCGTCGTCCTGGCCGTGCAGGAAGTACAGCCACGGGGCGCCGTCCGCGCGCGTCCGCTCGGGTGCGAGGACCGCGCGGATCGCCGCGGCGCCGGGGTTCCCGATCGGGCCGGCTGGAAGGCCCGCGCGGGTGTACGTGTTCCACGGGTGGTCGCGCTCCAGGTCGCCGTCCACCGCCGAGAGGTCGGGCAGGTCCTTGCCCAGTCCGTACGCGACGGTCGGGTCGGACTGCAGCCGCATGCCGCGATCGAGGCGGTTGCGGAACACGCCGGCGATGACGTCCATCTCCCCCTCGTGCGCCGCTTCGGCCTGCACGAGGCTGGCCAGCGTCAGCAGCGCGTGCACCGTCAGGCCCTGCAGTTCCGCGGCGACCGCCCAGCCGTCCTCCAGCCGCGCCTCCATCGCGTCGGTGGCGCGCCGCACCGCGTTCTCGACGCTCGCGTCGGCGCGCAGGTCGTACGTCGCGGGGAACAGGTACCCCTCCAGCGTCGCGCCCTCAGGGACGGCGGCGGGCGCCCGGTCGCCGGGGTTCGTGAGGTGGCGGAGGGCGTCGGCCTCGCTCGCGACGTCGAGCGCCGCGAGGCTGGCCGCGACGTCGCTCAGGCGCCAGCCCTCCGGCACGACCCACGTCACGGTCCGCGGCCGCCCTCCCGCCGCGAGTCGTGCGGCGAGGGTGGGGCCGTCCATGGCCGGCGCCACGTCGTACAGGCCCGCCCCGACGCGGGTGTCGAGCCCGCGCGCGCGCATCCAGAGGGTGAAGGCGGTCGCGTCGCGGATCAACCCGGCCGACTCCAGCGACGCCGCGACCTCCGCGGCGGGCGTCCCGGGCGGGACGTCGAACGTCCGCGTCGCGGCGTCGTTCGGGTCGACCGGCCGCAACGCCAGGACGAACGCGGTGGCGGCGACGCCCGCCAG
>JAVLCF010000071.1 GCA_031581195.1 Trueperaceae bacterium
GGTGCGATTCGAGTTCCGCGACGCGGCGCTCCAGCTGCGTGCGTTCGCGCCGTTCGCGCCAGCGGCGCAGGCGGGCGGGCAGCCAGGCGGCGAGGAAGGCGATCAGCGCCGCGAGCGTCACGACCCCCCACACCGGCAGGGCGCCCAGCCCGGGGAGGGTAATCGGGGTGGGGTTGGCCGCCTGGATCCACGCCACGTACGCGGCGGCGATCCCGAGCAGCGACAGCGACACGATGCGTCCGACCGGCATGGGAGACAGGATACCAGGGTGCGGCGTCGTCGGCGGGGGCGCGACGCCGGCCGGCGTGCGCTATCCTGTCGGGCCGTGACGTCGCCCCCCTCCGACGCGCCCCTCGCGGGCGCCGTGCCCGACCCGCTGCCCGCCGCCGACGCCGCCCCCCCGGAGCGGGGGACCGGCGACGCGCCGCGCGTGTTCGTCGCCATGTCCGGCGGCGTCGACAGCTCCGTCGCGGCCGCCACGCTGGTGGAGCAGGGGTTCGAGGTGGTCGGGTCGATGCTTCGCTTCTGGCCGGACGACCGCGAGGCGGGCGCCTTCGACACCTGCTGCAGTCCGGCGGCGGCGTACGACGCCCGCCGGATCGCCGACGCCCTCGACGTGCCGTTCTACCTGCTGGACGCCCGCGAGCTGTTCGACGACGTCGTCGTCGATCCGTTCGTGCCGGCGTACGAGGCGGGGGAGACCCCGAACCCGTGCGTGTGGTGCAACCGCGAGATCAAGTTCGGGCGGTTCGCCCGCCAGGCGCAGGCGGCCGGCGCGGAGTTCATGGCGACCGGGCACTTCGTGCGCCGCGTCGACGGGCCCGACGGCCCGGAACTCCATCGCGGCCTCGACGACGACAAGGACCAGACGTACTTCCTGTGGGCGTTGCCGCGCGCGATCCTGCCGTACCTGTTGTTTCCCCTGGGGGAGCGCACGAAGGCGGAGGTCCGCGCCCTCGCCGCGGAGCGCGGCTACGCGACGGCGTACAAGAAGAGCTCGTCGGGGTTGTGCTTCGTCGCCGATTCGGTGCAGGAGCACCTGCGCGCGCGGAGCGCCGCGACGCCCGGGCCGGTGGTGGACGCGTCGTGCGGCCGCGAGGTCGTCGGTCGGCACGACGGCGTCGCCTTCTACACCGTGGGGCAGAAGCGGGGCTTGGGGTTGTTCAAGTCGCACGAGCCGCGCTTCGTCCTCGACCTCGAGCCGGAGACGAACACCGTCGTCGTGGGGCCCCGCGCGATGTGCGCCTGGTCGCGCCTGCGGGCCGACGCGGTCAACCTGCTGCTCGACCCGGAGGCGCTGCCCGAACGCGTGCAGGCCCAGGTCCGCTACCGGACGACGCCGGTCCCCGCGCGCGTGACGTTCGACGGGACGCACCTCGACGTGCGGTTCGACGCCCCGCAGTTCGCCGTGACGGTCGGGCAGTCGGTCGTGCTGTACGACGGCGACCGGTTGCTCGGGGGCGGGGTCATCCGCGAGCGGCACGAGCCGGCCGGCTGACGCACGCCTCGCGCTAGCATGCGGGGGAGGAGGTCGCCATGGGGTACGCCCTGACGCTCGCCGTCGTCGTTCTGTCGATCGCAGGACTCGTCACCCTCTACAACCGCATCGTGACGCTGGAGAACCGCGTGGAGAACGCGTGGGGGCAGATCGACGTGCAGCTGCGCCGCCGGGCGGACCTCGTCCCGAACCTCGTCGCCACCGTCGAGGGGTACGCCGCGCACGAGCGGGAGGCGATCGAGGCGGTGTCGAACGCCCGCCGGCGCATGGTGGACGCGTCGGGTCCGGACGAGGGCGCGACCGCCGCGAACGAGCTCCAGCGGGCCCTCGGGCGGGTCTTCGCCGTCGGGGAGGCCTACCCGGAGCTGAAGGCGGACGCGACCTTCACCGACCTGCAGGCGCAACTGGCGGAGGTGGAGGCGAAGATCGCCTACGCCCGCCAGTTCTTCAACGACGCGGTGCTGCGCTTCAACGACGCCATCCGGACGATTCCGGGGGTGCTGCTCGCCCGACCCATGGGCAAACGCCCGCACGTCTACCTCGAGGTGGACGACGCGACCCGCGCCGTGCCGGACGCCCGGGTCGGCGACGCCTGAGCGCCCGCCCCGCCCCACGAAACGCGCCCCACCGAAGCCGGTGGGGCGCGTCGTCGTTCGGGTGGGGGTGGTCAGGCCTTCGGCGCGTCCTCGCCGTCGTCCTCGCCGTCGGCCGGGACGTCGCCCGCAGGCGCATCCGCCGCGGTGTCAGCGTCCGCGGTTTCGGGCTCCGGGGTCTCGGCGTCCGTTTCGCCGGCGGGGCGCTTGCCCTCGCGGAACGCCTGCGTCAGCAGCTGCGCCGCTTCGTCGGCATCGATGGCGTTCTCCGGGTCGGGGTCGGGCGTCGCCTCGGGGGCGTCCGCCTCGGGAGCCTCCTCGCTGGATGCCGCCTCGCTGGACGCCGCCTCGCTGGACGCCGCCTCGCTGGACGCCGCCTCGCTCGACGTCGTGTCGGTCGCCTCGACCGGCTCGGTGGGGGCCTCGCCCGCGTCGGCCTCGCTCGCCGCCGGTTCGGTCGCCGGTTCGCTCGCCGGGGCCTCGGGGGCCGGGGCGTCGCCCGCGTCGGCGGTCGCTTCGGGGGCGTCCCCACCTGCGGGGGCGCTCTCGTCGTCGGACCCTTCCGCGAGACCGAACTGCGCGAACAGGTCGGCGTAGACGTCCCCGAGCTTGGTCGTGGTGCGGCCGCTGTCGCCGGACTCGGCGTAGCTGTAGTCGTAGTCGATCTCCGAGCTGCGGCGTCCCCCGCGACGGCCCTTGCGGCCGCCGGCGGCGCCGCCGGCGCGCGGCCCGCCGGCCGCCGCGGCGTCCGCCGCCGCCGCTTCCGCGGTGTAGGGCAGCAGGCGCTTGCGGGACAGGCTGGCGCGCTGTTCGACGGGATCGATGTTGAGGATCACGGCGGTGATCTCGTCGCCGCGGTTGAAGTGATCGGTGATCGTCTCGATGTGCTCGTGCGCGAGTTCGCTGATGTGCACGAGGCCCTCGATGCCCTCCTCGATCTCCATGAACACCCCGAAGTCGGTGATGCCGGTGATCGGGCCGGTGAGTTCGGTGCCGGGCGGGTAGCGGTCGGGCAGCGAGCTCCACGGGTCGGGCTGCGTCTGGCGTAGACCGAGCGAGATGCGTTGCGCGTTCGTGTCGATCTTGAGGACCATCGCTTCGACCTCGTCGCCCTCGGTCAGCATCTCCTTCGGGTGACGGATGCGCTTGGTCCAGCTCATTTCGCTGACGTGAATGAGGCCCTCGAGGCCCGGCTCGATCTCGACGAACGCCCCGAACTGCGTGAGGTTCGTGACCTTGCCCGCGACCTTCTCGCCGATCGTGTAGCGGGTGAGGACGTCCTCCCACGGGTTGCGCACCAACGTCTTCATCGACAGGTTGATGCGCTCGCGCTCGAGGTCCATGTCGAGGATCTCGACCTTGACCGCGTCGCCGACCTTCACGACGTCGCGCGGGTGGTTGAAGCGGCCGTGCGTCAGTTCGCTGCGGTGCACGAGGCCGTCGACCCCGCCGAGGTTCACGAACGCACCGAAGTCGGTGATCTCGACGATTTCGCCGTCGAGGCGGGCGCCCGGCTCGAGCTTCTGCAGGGTCTCCGCCTTCTGTTCCTTGATCTCCTCTTCGAGGATGGCGCGCCGCGAGATGATGACGCGGTTGCGACGCCGGTTCAGTTCGATGATGCGCACGCGCATGCGTTGCCCGACGAACGGGTCGAGGTCGTTGACGCGGCGCACGTCCACCTGGCTGGCGGGCAGGAAGGCGCGGATGCCGAGGTTGGCGACGAGGCCGCCCTTGACCTTCTCGACGATCTCGACCTCGACCGGCTTCTCCGCCTCGAAGATCTCCTGAAGCAGGTTCCAGGCGCGTTCCTGGTCGGCGCGCTTCTTCGACAGAATGATCGCGTTGTTCGGGATGTCGGACCGCACGACGTAGACCTGGATCTCGTCGCCGGGCTGGAAGTACTTCGCCGCCTCGGTCGCGTCGGTCTCGAACTCGAACAGCTGGTTGTACGGCAGCAGCCCTTCGATCTTCGCGCCGACGTCGACGATGATGCCGTCCTGCGCCAGCATGATGACCTCACCGGTCGTGATCATGCCGCGGTGCACGGGCTTGCGCGCGAGCTGTTCGTCGCTCGCGGCGAGCACGTCCTCCATGGTCATTTCGTCGTCGCCGGTCGCGGCGGCCGCCGCAGCGGCGGGCTCGGACGGCGCGGGCTCGGACGGACCGGGCTCGGACGGACCGGGCTCGGACGGCGCGGGCTCGGACGGACCGGGCTCGGACGGAGCGGGCTCGGACGGACCGGGCTCGGACGGGGCGGCGTCGGACGGCGAACCGTCCGCGGGGGGGTCGGAGGATCCTGGAGTGGGGCTCGGTGCCTGCGCCTCCGCCGTGCTTTCGCCCTGCTCAGCAGCCGGTGAAGGGGTCGACTCGGGACGTTCCTCCGGGGCGTGATCGGTGGCCGGGATCGGGCGCTCCTCGGCCTGACGTTCAGATTCGTCCATCTAGAAAAGATCCTCCTTGGGATGGGAAGTAGCACGTCATTACAGCACATTCGCCCTCCCCCCCGCAAGGCGCGCCCCCCGCCCCACCGCGCGCGAGCGCGGCGGGGCGGGGGGCGGCCGGGGGCGGGGCCGACCTCAGGCGGGGATGGCGGCGGCGCGCAGCGCGCGGGCGATCGCGCGGGAGCGGCCCGCGTCGCTCGACATCACCGCGCCGTGCCCGAGCAGGTCGGCCACGAGCTGCGAGCGCCCCTCGAGACCGAGTTTTCCGAGGACGTTCGAGACGTGCGCGTTGATCGTCTTGAACGTCACGTCGAGGGCTTCGGCGACGCCCTTCGTGTCCTGCCCCAACAGGAGTAGCCGGACGACGGCCAGCTCCATCATGGTGAGGGGCGAGCGGTACTGCGAGGTGCGTTGCGCGGTCGCGGCGGCGTAGAGGCCGGCGATCACGCCGCGCCGGTCGCTGCCGACCGTCACGCCGGAGACGTGCGCGCTCGCCAGGACGTCGTGGTAGACGGGGTGGTGCGTCTGCGTCACCACCAGCGTCCGGGCCCGATCGACGCTGTTGAGCCCCTCGAGCTGCGTCAGCGCCCACGTGAGCGGGTAGTCGAGCACCACCTGCGCGACGCCCGGCGCGAGGTCCTCGGGGGCGGACGGCACCCCCTCGGGGACCGTCTCGGCCATCACGTCGGGCCGTTCGGTCACGTCCCGCAGCAGGTGCAGGTACGTGTCGTGGGAGGCGCGGACGCGGATCTTCAGGACGTCGTCGTTCATGGTCGACCACCTTTCGTGTGGTTTTCCCCCGATTGCTTCATCCTGGTCCGCCGGGCGTTACCCGCGCATCGCCTCCCGGGATGCGAACCGCGCCGCTGCGCGACGCTCGCCCAACCGGCCCCCGCCCCCGGCCGAGACCGCGGCGGGCGGGGCGGGCGGGAGCGCGGCGGTGCGACGTCGGGGGTGCGGGGCGAACGCGCGTCGGGGACGGCGCGTCGCGCGTCAGGTGGGGGGCTCGAGTTCGTCCGGCCAGGCGCCCCCTAGCGCCGTCCAGGCCGCCACCACGTCGGCGGGCACGTCGGCGCGGAAGGCGATCGGTCGGTGGTCGCGGGGGTGCGGCAGCGTGAGGCGCCAGGCGTGCAGCGCCTGCCGTGGCATCGCGCCGCTGGCGCGACCGTAGACGACGTCCCCGAGGATCGGTGCGCCGGCGTGCGCGAGGTGCACGCGGATCTGGTGGGTGCGGCCCGACCGGGGGGTGGCCTTGACGAGCGCGTGCCCGGCCGCGCGGGCCACCACCCGGAGGCGGGTGGTGGCCGGCTTGGCGTTCCCGCCCCCCACCGTCATCGACTGCCGCTGCACCGGGTGCCGGCCGATGGGCGCGTCGACCTCCACCTCGTCGGCGAGGTCCCCGACCGCGATCGCGACGTACTCCTTGACGGTATGGCGTTTCTTGAAGGCGTCCGCCAACGCGCGGTGCGCCGCGTCGTGCTTCGCGACGACCATGACCCCCGACGTGTCCTTGTCGAGGCGGTGCACGATGCCCGGCCGGTAGTCCTCGCGGTGCGGGTCGTAGACGTCCTCCTTCGCGAGCGCCATGCGCCCGAGGAGGGCGTTGACGACCGTCCCGGTCCGCACCGACGCGGTCGGGTGCGCCACGACGCCCGGCGGCTTGTCGATCGCCGCGAGGTCGTCGTCCTGGTACACGATCGCCACCCCGAGGTCCTCGGGTTCGACGAGGTCCGGGACGTCCGGCGGGCGCTGGACCGTGACGATCTCCCCGCCCCGCAACGTCGTCGCGGGCTTGCCGACCGGGGCGCCGTCGAGCGTCACGTGCCCGCCGTCGACCAGGTCCTTCGCAGCGGTCCGCGACGTCGCCAACGCCTGCGCGATGGCGACGTCGAGGCGTTCGCCGGCGGGCGCTTCGAACGCGTCGATCTCCACGCCCACGAGTGTAGCGCCGCCCCGGTGCGCCGGGGCGCGGGCGCTATACTCGGCGGGTGCCGCACCTCCCCCTCGCCCTCGACGCCATGGGCGGCGACCGCATGCCGGACGCCGCCGTCGACGGCGCCCTCGCCGCCGTTCGCGACCCCGGCGACGGTCTCCGCGTCCTGTTGGTCGGCGACGAGGCGGCGCTCCGCGCCGCCCTCGATGCGCGGCCCGAGGCGGCGGAGGCGCTCGCGTCGGGCGCCCTCGCCGTCCGCCACGCCCCCGACGTCGTCGCGATGGAGGAGGCCGCCACCGACGTCCGCCGCCGCACCGGCAGCAGCGTCCGCGTCGCCGCCGACGCCGTGAAGGCCGGCGACGCCGCCGCCCTCGTGTCGATGGGGCACTCCGGCGCGACGTTGGCGACCGCCCTCCTGGCGTTCGGTCGGGTGCGGGGCCTCGACCGGCCCGCCATCACCGCGACGTTGCCGGCCGCCGCCCGGCCGGTGACGCTCCTGGACGTCGGCGCGAACGCCGACGCGAAACCGCGCATGCTGCAGCAGTTCGCGGTGCTCGGCAGCGTCCACGCCCGCCTCGTGCACGGCGTGGAACGCCCGACGGTGGGGCTGCTGTCGATCGGTGAGGAACCCGGCAAGGGCAACGAACTCGTGCGCGCGACGTACCCGCTGCTCGAGGCGACGCCGGGCGTGGCGTTCCACGGCAACGTCGAGGGCCGCGACCTGCTCGAGGGCACGACCGACGTCGTCGTCACCGACGGCTTCACCGGGAACGTCGCGCTGAAGCTGGCCGAGGGCGAAGCGCGCGTGTTGTTCCGCTGGATTCGCGAGGCGCTCCGCGCCGGACCCCGCGCGATGCTCGGGGGCTGGTTGGCGAAACCGGCGTTGCGGGGGATCGGGGCGCGCCTCGACCCGTCGACGTACGGCGCGCAACCGCTGCTCGGGGTGAAGGCCCCGACCTTCATCGGGCACGGCAGCGCCGACGCGCGCGCCGTCGCGAACGCGCTTCGCTTCGCGGCGCAGGCGGTGCGCGACGACCTGGTCGGGCGCACCTCGACCGCGCTCGCCGACGCGGCCGCCGCCGACCCGCACGACGCTCCCGACGGCTGAGCCCTACTCGGCCTGCGGCGCCCGACCGTCCCGCGCGAAGGTCCACGCCACCGCGCGCGCCTCGAGGTCGTCCAGCGCCCCGACGTGCGCCGCGCGAAGCACGTCGGCGTCGGGGTCGAGGCCCGCCAGCGTCAGCAGGTCGAAGGCGACCACCTCGCTGCGCCGCGCGACGTACAGGTAGTCGTACGGCCCGACCGTCGCGTCGCGCGGGTCGAACGCCGACCCCTGCACCACCGCCGCGTCGCTCGCCTCGGCGCCGACGTCGCGTACGAAGGCGATCCCGCGCGGGGTGCGGGCGTACGCCGCGCCGCTCCCCGCCCGCCCGCTGCGCGGCCCGAGGTCGACGACGCCCGTGAACGTCGCGTCGTCGTCGGTCCGCCACTCCGCGCTGCGGGCGCCGTCGTCCGCCGCCACCGCGAGCAACGCGTCGTCCTCCAGCACCACCAGGCCGCTGCCGCCCACCCCGAGGCCGGTCGCGTCCTCGTACGGCCCGAGGTCGGCGAACGTCGTGACGTCGGCCGGCGCGTCGAGCGCGCGGGTGCGCACCGCGGCGCTCGCGCCGCGCGTCACCCACGCGAACCGCTCGCGGCCGTCCAGCACCGCGAAGGCCGGCGTGGCGGGCGCGTCGTCGCTGCCGACGCTCGCGAAGGCGCGCGTCCCGTCCGGGCGCGCCTCGATCAGGAGCGCCTCCGGCACCCCGGTCGCGTCCCCGCACGCGCGGGCGTCGTGCGTCACGCCGACCCAGTCGCCGTCCGCGGCGACCGCCAGACCGGTCGCGCACAGCGCGTCGGGCCCGTCGAACCCCGGGAGGGCCGCCGCGACCCGCGCCCCGAGATCCAGCGTGCGGAGCCGCACCAGCGACGCGGGGTCGGCCAGGTCGAGCGCCGTCGCGTCGAACACCGCGACGCGGTCGGCGCCGTCGCGGTACAGCGCGTAGATGCGACCGCCGTCCTCGCGGACCTCCAGCGCCGTGACGGGCCCGGGGAGCGCCACGCGGAAGCCGTCGACCGCCGCCAGGGGCGGTGGGGCGTCGCCCGGGGGGCGCGGCAGGTTCGTCGCGACGACGTCGATCGCGCCGCTCGCGCCGTCGTCCGGCGTCCCCCCGACGAGCAGCGCGACGGGGGTCCGGGTCTCCTGCGTCCCGGTGCAGGCGCTGAGCGGGAGGACGAGCGCCGCCAGGGCGACGAGGGCACGAAACGTCGGGCGGGATGGCGTCACGGGGCGGGGTCGCGTCACGGGCTGTCCTCCTCCTCGCCCCACGGCACCGTGGGGCCGTCGTCGAAGCGCAGCACGCGCCCCTCGCGCGTGCCCGGCCGGCCGAGCGTCAGGACCACCTCGCCGCTGCGCGTGTCCCACCGGGCGTACGCCGCCCAGCAGCAGCGGTCCCACGCGGCGAACAGGGTGGGGCGCGGGTCGAGCTGCAGGTCGTCGGCCGGGTCCTCCGCCCGCACCTCCCACGTGTCGTCCAGCGTCGCGCCCACCGTCCAGGCGCGGTTCGGGCGGACCGTGAGGGTCACCGCCTCGAACGCCAGTTGGCCCGACGCGACCGCCTCCGACGCGAGGTCGTACCGACCGCGGTACCCGAAGCGGCCCTGCAGCCCCACGCTCCGGAGGACGTCCAGCCCGACCGTGAGGTTGGCGCGGCGCAGGTACGCGCCCGGCTGCGCGTCGTCGCGGAGCGGCACGTCGAGGAACGCCTCCGCCTCGGCCTGCAGCGCGCCGGTGAACGCACTGCGGTCGCCCAGCTGCAGCGACGCCTCGAAGCGGGTGTCGCGCCGTTCGCGCGCCGCCGCCTCCTGCGGCACGAACGTCGCGCGCCACTCCGCGCGGAAACCGACGCCGTCGAGCCCGCCGCCGTCCTCGAGGCGGAGGCGTACGTCCCGTGCGGCGGTGGCGTCCTCCGGCAGGCCGATCGCGTCGCCCGGGAGGAACGGCACGCCGTCGAGCTGCGCGGCGACCCCGTCCCCCCACGCGACCCGGAGCCGGTGCGTGCCCGGCGCGGCCCCGGCCGGCCCGTACGTCTCGGTCACCTCCGCACGGACCGGGCCCAGGTCCGCGGTCGCGGTGTAGCGCACCTCCGACGTTTCCTCGAGCGCGTCCCCCTCGGGATCGAAGCGCCAGCGCGCCGCGAGGCTCGGGACGCGGTCGCCGCGCGCTTCGGTCCCCACCGTCGCGCGGAGGGTGACCGGGTCCCACGCGAAGGTCGCCCCCTCCGCGCGCGCGGCGTCGGTGCGGTCCTGCACCCACCCGGCGTCCAGCGACGCGGTCGCGACGTCCGGTACGCCGGCCGACGCCTCCAGCGTCCCTTCGCTCGCGTCGGCGGGCGGGTCGCCCCGCTCCGCCTGGGGGCGTTCGAGGTCGAGGTCGATGCGTTGATCGACGGCGGCGCGCGCCTCGAAGCGCCCGTCCGGCGTGCGGAGCGACGCGGCGACGTCCAGCGTCCCGCGGTCGCGGAGGCGCGGGTCGGCGCGGTGCACCGCCCGCAGCGACGCGACGTCGACCTCCCCGAACGCCGTGAGGGTCACCTCCGTCGGTTGCCACCCGACCTCGTCGGGCGCGCGGTCGTCGACGAACGTCCAGCCGGCCGACCCCTCCAGCCGCGTCCCGGGCGCGACGCCGGGGAGCGGCACCAGGTCGCTGCGGACGCGCAGGTCGGCGCGGGTCCGGAGCGACGCGCGTTCGAACGCGAACGGCGTCTCGCCCTCCACCGTCGCGCGCTGCAGCTCGAGGCCGAACGCGCCGTAGGCGTCGAGCGACAGGTCCGCCTGGAGGCGCGACGACCAGTCGACCTGCCGCTCGCCGGAGCCGTAGTAGCGCCCCCGGAAGGCGTTCTCGCCGCGCACCTCGAGGTTCCCGAGGCGCGCGCGGTCGAGCACCAGGCGGTGGCGGACCTCGATCCGTCCGTCGCCGGTCACGTCCCCCCCGAGCGCACTGCGGTTCGTGGGGTCGGGCGCATCCTGGAAGGTGCCGACGTCGACCGCGACGTCCTCCCACCGCCACGGACCGAAGCCCAGCGTCGCGTCGCCCCCGTCCACCCGCACGGCGAACGGCGTCGCGCGGGGGGTGTCGCGGTCCTGCCACGAGGGGCGCGTCCCCGCGTCGGGGTCGCGCAGGAGCGGGAGGCGGGTGCGGTAGGTCGCGCGCAGCGGCCCGAGGTCGGCGCCCACCCGCCACTCCGCCTCGAGCAGGTCGGGACGCGCGTCGTCGTCGCGGGCCAGGCGCAGCGACACCGACGGGTCGCTCGACGCGGCGTCGGTCGCGTACGTCGCGTCGAACGCCAGGCGTTCCTCGGCGAGGACGGTGCCGTCCTCGCGCGTCCACTCCGGCTGGTAGCGGACCCGCAACCGACCGGCGCCGCGCGCGTCGTAGAAGCGGTGGTCGACGCTCGGGGCGAGCGACGCGTCCTCGATCTCCCCGCCGAGAATGCGGCCGTCGAAGAACCCGGCGGTGGCGGGGTTCACGTCGAGGCGCAGGCGGGCGGTGGCGGTCCCGAAGGCGTTCGTGCCGGCGACGTACGGCCAATCGACCCGCACGAGGGCGGGCGCGTCCGCGTCACCGGACGCGATCTCGAGCCGCGGGGAGCGCGCCTCGTCGGCGAGCGGCAGCACCAACAGGGGGAAGGCGAACACCGGCACGTCGCGGATCGTCACGACCACGCCCCACGCGACCAAGCGGTCGCCGGGCAACAGCTCGATGCGGCGCGCGGAGAAGGCGTAGTCCTCGACCTCCTGCCCGCACCGCGCGCACGGCGCGAGGCGGCCGGCCATCACGGAGATGCGGCCCTCCACCCGCCGGGCGCCCTCCCCGACGACGTACACGTCGTCGGCGATCACGACCATGTCGTCGCCGTCCAGACGCCCGCCGCGAAGCTCGACGCGCAGGTCCTCCCCCACGATCGTTTCGCCGGGCCGCTCGACGCGGCCGCGCCCCACGATGCGGACGACGCCCTCGGCCGGGTCGAACTCGAGCCGCGACGCGGTGACCGTGACGTCCTCGTCGTCCAGCACCACCCGCCGCCCGGTCACGACGTACACCGTCCGGGTCGCGCCGCCCGGGAGGGGCACGGTGCGGACCTCGAGGCGCGCGTTCGGGTCCTCGCCCGTGCGGATCGTCACGGTCTGCGCCGCGGCGGTCCCGAGCGCCGCCGCGAGCGCCACGAGCGCGACGAGGGTCGCCCGCGCGCGCCGACGCGCGCCCGTCACCGGCGCCACGTCCACGCCAGCAACGCCGTGCCGGCCGCGAGGTACGTCGCGAACGGCGCCCAGCCCGCCGCCCACGCCGGGACGGTGCCCTGCGCCCCGAGCAGTTTCGTGACGCTCCACGTCGCGTAGTACGCGAACGTGAGGCCCAACACCGACACCCACCCGACCGGCGCTTCGCGCCGGACGCCGGTCATGGCGACGGCGAGCGCGAACACCGCGAACGCGACCGCCGCCAGCGGTTCGGCGGCCTTGCGGTGCAGCGCCGTCCAGGCGGCCGGGTCGCGGCGGTCGGCGCGGAGGCGGTCGGCGAGCTCGCCGAGCGACAACGTCACCGGATCGACCCGACCGACGGCGGCGGCGGCGAGGTCGGTGACCGGGACCGTGCCGCGCTCGGCGCGCATGTCGAGCGACGGACGTCCGTCGCGGAAGGTGCGCACGCGCACCCCGTCCAGGCGCCACACGCCCGCCGCCTCGTCGAGGCGGCCGCGGTCCGCTTCGATCATCTCCCGCGGGCCGCGGCTTCCACCCGGCGCGAGGATCACGACGTCCTCCGCGCGGCCGCCGGGCGCCAGCTCCCCCAGGAACAGGCTGCGCCCCTGCGCGTCGCTGAAGAACGTGCCCTCCTGCAGGAACGTCGACGGGGCGGTCAAGAGGATCTCCTTCTGGACCTCCAGCGCGCGATCCTCCGCCCACGGCACCACCAGCTCGTTGTTGACGCCCGCCACCGCCGCGGTCGCGACGCCCGCGACGAGGAGCGGCCGCAACAGGGCGGCGGGGGACACCCCGAGCGCGAGCAGGGCCCGCAGTTCGCGGTCCGCGACGAGCCGGGCGAGCGCCAACAACGCCGCGAACAGAAGCGCCAACGTCAGGCCCGCCGACGCGGCGGCGGGCAACTTGAACAACAAATAGCGCGCCACCAGCCCCACCGGCGCGCCGCGCGCGAGGACGTCCGCCAGCACCCCCAACAGGAACTGCACCGTGAGCAGCACCAGCAGCACCGCGAGGCCCGCCAGGTACAGCGGCCCGATCTCCGCGAGGAGCGCCCGACCGAGGCGCGTCACCGCGCTCCGCTCCGCACCGCGAGCGCCACCCCGAGCGCAGCGACGACGGCGGGCGTCGACCAGGCCGCCACGATCGGCCCGACCACCCCCTGGTCGAACAGGGCGGCGGTGAACGTCCACACCGCCCAAAAGCCCGCGACCAGCACGATCGTCCACGCCACGCCCCCCGCCCGCCCGCGCAGACCGAGCGCCAGCGAGGCGGCGACGAGGACGAACACCGCGGCGCTCGCGGCGTCCGCCAAGCGGCGGTGCAGGTCGAACCGCAGGTCGCGCACGTCGATGCCGGCGGCGCGGCCGTCCGCCATCCGTTCGCGCAACTCCCCGAGCGTGGAGGTCTCGCCCTGCGCCAGCGACGCGGTCGGGTCGACCCCGAGCGGGAAGGCCAACGTCGCCGGGGCGCGCGCCTCCGGCGCGCCGGACGGCGGGATCCGCCAGCCGTCG
>JAVLCF010000072.1 GCA_031581195.1 Trueperaceae bacterium
GGCCGGTCAGGTCCCGCAACGCCGCCTGCAACGCGTCCAGGGTGCCCGACCCCTCGTCGAACTGCGCCTTCTTCCGCCACACCAGGTCGCTCGGCAGCAGGTCCTCGGTCGCCTTGCGCAGGATCCACTTCTCGGTCGTCTCGCCCGTGCTCTCCCGCGCGTCGGGATCGGTCCGGCGCAGCTTGAGGTCCGCCGGGATCGATTGCGCGAAATCGATCAGGTCGCGATCGAGGAACGGCGTGCGCGCCTCCAGGCTCTCCGCCATCGTGACGCGGTCGACGCGCTGCAGGTTGATGTTGTGCATCGTCCCGAGCCCGCGCGTCAGTTCGTCCGCCAGGGCGCGTGCGTCGCCCACGTAGGCGTGGTGGTAGGCGTACCCGGCGAACAGCTCGTCCGCCCCCTCACCGGTCAGGACCACCTTCACCGACGCGCGCGCCAGGCGCGCCGCGAACCAGGTCGGCACCGCGGAACGCACCAGGTCCACGTCGGCGCTCTCCAGGTGGTAGATCACGTGCGGCAGCGCCTCGCGCACGTCGTCGGCGGTGAAGACGTACTCGTAATGATCGGACCCGACGTGCGCCGCGACCGCGCGCGCGGCGCGCAGGTCCGCGCTGCCCTCGAGCCCGACGGAGAACGTCTTGAGCGGCCCGAGGCCGCGGGCGCGGCGTTGCTGCTGCGCGAGCGCCGCCATGATGGAGCTGTCGAGGCCCCCCGAGAGGAAGCTCCCGACCTCGACGTCGGCGACCGTCCACTTCGCGACCGCCGCCTCGAGGACGTAGCGAAGCTCCCGCGCCGTCGCGTCGACGTCGAGGTCGGCCTCCGCCTCCGCCGCCCCCTGCGGCAGTCGGTACCAGGTCCGCACGCCCTCGCGGCTGTCCATGAGGCTCCCGGGCGGGATCGCCTGGACGTTGCGCACGTCGAGCCCGTCGAACGCCTTGAGCTCCGACGCGAACGCGAGGCCGCCCTCGAGCCGCGCGACGTACAGGGGCTTGATGCCGAGCGGGTCGCGCGCCGCGAGGATTCGGTCCTCGGTCGCCAGCACGAACGCGAACATGCCGTCGAGCTTGGCGATCCAGCGCGCGTCGCCGGTGCGTTGCAGGTGCAGGATCGTTTCGGAGTCGCTGGCGGTGACGAAGCGTTCCGGATCGAGGATGGCGCGCAAATCCTCGTGGTTGTAGATCTCGCCGTTGACGATCAACGCGTCCCCACCGCCGTGGATCGGTTGCGCTCCGTCCTCCGGCCCGATGATCGACAGGCGCGAGTGCGCCATCACGACCGGCGACCCGTCGAGCGCGACGACGTTGACGTCGTCGGGCCCTCGGTGCGTCATGCGTTGGATCATGCGATCCGCGAGGTCGGCGTTCCCGACGTTCCACAATCCGACGAAGCCACACATGGCGTTCCCTTTCCCCGCCCCGTCGAACACGGGGCCCGCGAGGGACCGGCGCACCGGAGAGACGCAGCTCGACCTGCGGTGCCGGGGGCGTCGAGCGAACCGTGCGCGACCCGCGAGCGGACGCCCGGACGGCGAACGCTTCGAGCGGACCACGGACGCCCCCGTGTCCCGGACCTCGGAACGAAGGCGAGTGTACACGGTCCGGCGGGGGCGTCGCGGCGGACGCACGCCGAGACGGCAACACTATGCACGCCCGCGCACCTTCCTACGGGTGCGGGGCGCGCCCTCCGACCCCCGGTCGGTCGAGGATTGACGCGGGCGCCGAGAGGGTTGTACCTTCACGCACACGTCCAGAACATCCGGTTCCGTGCGTGCGCCACCGCCGGCGGGGGGCGTCCACCGCCCCCGTCCTCGCCCGACGATCTCGTGCGATCTCGAAAGGACGTCCCGATGAACAAGTGGATCCTGGCCCTCGTCACCGCCGTCGCCCTCGGCCTTCCGTCCACGGCCGCAGCGCAGTGCGACCTCGACAACGACGTGCCGCTCACGATGCTCTCGAACTCGTTCGAGGCGTGGAAGATTATGAGCGACGCGATGACGTCGTGCGGCAACTTCGAGGCGACCCTCGACGCCGACTACCGGCTCAAGATCAACGACGCCCTCGCCGCCGACCCGTCGGTGTACACGATGGTGGGGGTCTCCAACGCGACGCTGACCCCCCTCCTCGCCGACGGCCTCGTGCGCCCCCTCGACGACCTCGTCGAGGCCTACGGGCAGGACCTGCTGCCCTCGCAGTTGATCCGCGTCGACGGCGAGATCGTCGCGATCAGCATGATGGTGAACGCCCAGCACCTGATGTACCGCAGCGACATCCTCGACGTGCTCGGGCTCGACGTGCCCGAGACGTACCCCGAGGTGCTCGCTGCGGCGGAGGAGATCCAGGCTTCGGGCCTCGTCGACGACCCGCTCGTCGGGACGTTCGGTGCCGGCTGGAACCTCGGCGAGGAGTTCGTGAACATGTACCTCGGGTTCGACACCCCGATGTTCACCGACGACAGCCGCCCGAACGTCGCCAACGACGACGGGGTCGCCGCCCTCGAGATGCTGGCCGCCCTGAGCTCCTACATGGACCCCGAGTACCTCAGCTTCGACTCCACCGCCGCGCAACAGAAGATGCAGCAGGGCCAAGCGGCGATGACGAACCTCTGGGCGACGCGCGCCGCCGCCATGGAGGACCCCGAGGAGTCCGAGGTCGGGGGGCTCGTGGAGTTCGCCGCCGCGCCCGCCGCCTACGCCGGTGGCGCCCCCGCCACGACGCTGTGGTGGGACGGGATCTCGATCGCCGCGAACGTCAGCGACGAGGAGGCGGAGGCCGCCTTCCGCGTGCTGCTCGAGGGGATCGACCGCGACGTGCTCGCCGAGCACCCGGACGCCGCCATCTGGTTGAGCAACCCGCCGATCGCCTCCGACGTCGCCGTCGGTGCGCAGGCCTCCGCGGAGGGCGGCGCCCCCGCCTACCCGTCCTCGAACCTGATCGGCATCATGCACAACGCCGCCGGCGAGTTCATTCCGGCCTACCTGAACGGCGAGGCCAGCGCCGAGGAAACGCTGGACGCCATGGAGGACGCCTACCTGGCGACCGCCCGCGAGAACGGCCTGATCGACTGACGCCCCGCCCCACGCCGTCGCCACGCGGCGACGCCGCCCTGGAGCCGTCGTTCGCGGGACTCCGCGAACGACGGCTCTCCGGAAAGGCGCACGCTTGACCCACCTCCCGTCGTCCGCCGCCGCATGAACGGCCGAACCTTCTGGGGGTTCGTCGGCCCCTCGCTGTTCATGATGGTCCTGTTCATCGCCGGTCCGTTGGTCGGCGTCCTGGTGCAGTCGTTCCAACAACAACGCGCCGACTTCGAGACGGTGGAGCGGGAGTCCTGCACGCCGTTCGGGTGCACCACCGAAACGACCGCGGTCCCCGTCACCGACGACGCGGGCCGGATCGTGACGCGGACGGTGTGGGTCGGCTGGGACAACTACACCGCCCTGCTGGACCCCGACGCCGTGCGCGACGCGCTGGCCCGCCCCGGGGATGCGCTGCGGCAGTTGGCGCAGATCCGCTTCTGGGACGCGCTGCGCTTCACGCTCACCTTCGCCCTCGTCACGCTCCCGCTGGTGATCGTGCTGGGGCTGCTCCTGGCGTTGGCGGTCAACACCCTCACCGACGCCCTCAAGGGCCCCACGATCTTCGTGACGCTGCTGCCGTTCATCATCACGCCGGTCATCGGGGCCCTCGCGGTCCGGTGGTTGTTCATCGGGGACGGCATCCTCACCGCCGGCCTCGAGCGCCTCCTCGCGCGCGACGTCGCGATGTTCGCGCAAGGCTGGACGATCGAGACGATGATGCTCGGCTACCGCGTGTGGCACGTCGTCCCCTTCGCCTTCGTGATCTTCTACGCCGGCCTCCAGACCGTCGCCGCCGAACGCCTCGAGGCGGCCGGCATCGACGGCGCCACCCGCTGGCAGAAACTCCGGCACGTGATCGTGCCGCACCTCATGCCGCTGATCATCTTCGTGTCCCTCATCCACCTGATGGACTCGTACCGCGTCTTCGACGAGATCATCGGGTTCAGCGCCTCGGGCTACCGCACCAGCCTGCAGTACCTCACCTACGAGTTCCTCGTGCCCGACGAATCCGGCAACCGCAGCATCGGGCGGGCCTCGGCCTCGGCGGTCCTGACGATGATCGGCGTCGTGATCCTGCTCGTCCCGCTGTTGCGGACCACCTGGAAGGAGCAACGGCGCGCATGAGGCGGACCGGCTCCCTCCACCGCCTGCCCGTCGTCTGGCGCACCAGCTCCACCCTGCTGGTCGTCACCTGGCTCCTCGTCGCCCTGTTCCCCATCGCCTGGCTGGTCGTGATGAGCGTCAAGCTCCCCATCGACGCCTTCGCCCCCAACGTCCTGGACGTGCTTCGCGGCCCCGACACGCGGGTGCGCCTCGGGGGGCCGTCGGGCTACGACCTGCTTCTGGGCGGCCTCTCGGTCGCGCTCGCCGTCGCCCTGCACCGCCTCCGCCGCACGCTGTTCGCGCCGTTCGTCGACGCGTCGGGCGAGCTGCGCGTCGGGGGGACGGTGCTGAGCTACCTCACGACCGCCGGCACGTTGGGCATCACGACGCTGCTCCTGACCCCCTGGCTCGGGGGTGCCCTTGAGGCCGCGACGCCCGACGGTCCGCTGTCCCGCCCGCTGATCGGAGCGACCCTCCAGCACTTTCGGGCGGTGTGGATCGACAACGCCTTCTACGTCCACCTCGGAAACTCGCTGTACGTCACCGGCGGCGTGGTCGCGATCAGCCTCACGATCGGCGCCCTCGCCGGCTACGGACTGGCGCGCAAGAGCAGCCGCATCGCCTTCTGGATCCTGATCGCCGCCCTCGTCTTCCGAGCCTTGCCGCACTCGACCCTCGTGACCGGCTACCTCCCGCCCTTCATCGAGTTCGGGCTGTACGGCCGGCAGTTCGCCGTCATCATCGTGCTCGTCGCGATCAACCAACCGTTCACGATCTGGATGCTGCGCAGTTTCTTCGCGAACGTCCCCTCCACCCTCGACGAGGCCGCGATGGTCGACGGCGCCACCCGCCTGCAGGCGTTCTGGCACGTCGTGATGCCGGTCATGTGGCCGGGCGTCATCACGACCGGCCTGTTCTCGTTCATGCTCGCGTACAACGACTACCTCGTCGCCGCCCTCCTGCTCGACGGCCGGGACCAGACGATGGTGCCGGCGATCATGCAGTACTTCAACCGCGAGACGACCCTCGGGGATCAACTCGAGGCGATCGCCGCGGCGGTCAGCATCACCGGTCCCCTCTTCCTGATCGTCCTCGTCTTCCAACGCCAGATCGTCTCCGGCCTCACGCAAGGCGCGGTGAAAGGATGAGCATGCCCACGCCCGACGACCTCGCCCACGCCAAACGACGGCTTCGCGCCTACGAAGACGCCTTCGAGGGCGCCCACCCTCGCGACCTCAAGGCGAAACTCGCCGAGCACGTCACCCCCGACTACCGTTGGTACGGCACCCACCCGTTCCGCGACACGCTCGACCTCGACGGCGTCGTCGAGGGGTTCTGGACGCCGTTCCTGCAGGCCTTCCGCCACGCCCAGCGCCGCCCCGCCATCGCGTTCTCCAGCGTCGCGAGCGAGACCCCGGAGGAAACGTGGGTGGCGAGCACCGGGCAGATCCTCGGGATGTTCGAGGCCCCCTGGCTGGACATCCCCGACACCGGCAAACTGACGTTCGTCTCCTCCTGCGAGTTCCACCGCCTCGAGGGCGACCGCATCGCGGAGACCTATCACTTCGTCGACGTGATCGCCGTCATGCAGCAGGCCGGCGTCGACGGCCTCCCGCCGCAGACGGGGAGCCCGATCGCGTTCCTGCCGCCCCGCACGCAGGACGGCCTCCAGTACGGCGCGCCCGCCGACCCCGAGGACAGCGCCAGCATGCTGGCGTTGATGACGAAGCTCGGGGACGATTTGGGCGCGCACCCGGAGGTCGACATGGACCCCGACGTGCTGCGCGAGGTGTGGCACGAGGACATGCTGTGGTGGGGGCCGGCCGGCATCGGCAGCACCCTCGGGGTGCAGGGGTTCAAGGACCACCACCAGAAGCCGTACCGGCATTCGCTGTACGACGAGCGCACCTTCGTTGGCCACCGCGCCAGCTTCGCGGAGGGCGACTACGGCGGGTGGGTCGGGTGGCCCAGCCTCGAGGAGCGCGTCACGAAGGGCGGATTCCTCGGCATGCCCGCCACCCACACCCTCGCCACCCAACGGGTCGTCGACATCTACCGCCGCGAGCGCGGCAAGATGGCGGAGAACTGGGTGTTCATCGACCTCCTCGACTACCTCTGGCAACTCGACGTCGACCCGCTCGGACGCATGCGCGAGATGCAGCGCCGGCGCCGCTGACCCCACGCCCCCAGGAGGCCCCCATGCCCGACACCCCCGACGTCATCCGCTTCGACCACCTCAAGGAACGCGGCATTCCGTTGATGTTCATCGACAGCGCCCTCCCCGGGCACCACCGCATGAACTTCGCGCTCATCGGCGACACCGCCAGCGAGAACCCCGCCTATGCCCCGGCCGTCACGAGCCCCCACGACTTCCAGATCGGCATGGCGATGTGCCCTCCGGGGCAGGGCCCCGGCTACCACACGCACGATTACGTCGAGGCGTTCTTCGTGCTGCGCAGCACCTTCCGTTTCCACTACGGACACGACGAGAACGAACCCAGCGACTTCGTCGACGTCGGGCCGTGGGACCTCATCACGCTGCCCCCCCGGCTGTGGCGCAGCTTCGAGAACGTCGGCGACGAGGACGGCTGGTTCTTCGCGGTCCTGGAGTCCCACGAGGCGTTCGACGGCAAGGACCCCTACTGGAGCCCCACGATCCAGCGCGCCGCGGCGGAGGCCGGCTTCGAGGCGGACGCGCGCGGCAAGATGATCCCCCCCGACGACTTCGCCGAACGCGAGGCGGAGGCCCGCGCCCGCCTCGCCCCGCACGTCGCGCGGACGAACCCGAGGGAGTGAGCGTGGCCGAGCGACCCCGCTTTCATCCCGCCCCGACGGCCGACGGCCTGCCCGGCTTCGACCCGCCGTACGCCGACCTCGTGGACTACATCGTCCGCATCACCGAGCGCATCTGGGAGCGCTCCGACATGGGGCACATCCACGACACGTACGCACCGGACGTGATCGTGCACACCGGGCTCGGCACCGAGCGCGGCATCGAGGGCGTGATCGCCGGCAGCGTCCACACGCTCGCCGCCTTCCCCGACCGGCGCATGGCGGCGGAGGACGTGATCGCCACGCACGACGGAGCGGGGACCTACCGGTCGGGGCACCTGATCGCCAACACCGCCACGCACGACGGGCCCGGCCGGTTCGGACCCCCCACCGGTCGCAGCGTCCGCTTCCACGCCATCGCCGAATGCGTCGTGCGCGCCAACCACATCGTCGAGGAGTGGCTCGTGCGCGACACGCGCGCCGTGGCGGAACAGCTCGGCTTCGATCCGCTCGACCTCGCGGCGCACGCCGAGGTCCCGGCGACCTTCGACCCCACGCCGCCGGGCGCCGCGCACGCGACCGATCCGGTCGTCGCCGGCGCCGACGCCGACGACCCCGCCGTGCGGACCGCCCTCGACCTGCTGGAGGGCACGATCAACGGGCGGCACTTCAACCGCATCGCCGAGCTCTACGACGACGCGACCGTCACGTGGGTGCCGGGCCACGTGGAGCTCCACGGCCCCGACCCGTTCCGCCGCTACGCGCTGACGCTCGTGGCACCGTTCCCCGACGCGTACCTCGACGTCCAACGCGTCGACGTCAACGCGCACGAAGGCCTGACGCGCGTCGCGGTGCGCTGGTCCCTGCGGGGCACGCACCGCCTGGAGGGCCGCTTCGGTCCGCCGACCGGCCGCCCGATCGACGCCCTCGGCATCAGCCACGTGCACGTCCAGGACGGCCGCGTCGTCCGTCACTACGTGGTGCTGGACGAGCTGGCGTTGCTCACGACCCTACACGGCACCCCCGCCCCCCAGGAGGCACGTTCATGAGCGTACGCACCGTCAAACCCGGCGTCGAGGCGGACGCCAAAGCCCGCACCGACGCGAGGGTCCGCGACACCGTCCGCGAGCTGCTGGAGCGCATCGACGCGGAGGGCGACGCCGTCGTCCGCGAGCTGTCGGACCGCTTCGACGGGTACGCCCCCGACACGTTCCGCCTGAGCGATGCGGACGTCGAGGCGGCGATCGCGGCGGTTCCCGCCGCGGAGTTGGACGCCATCCGCTTCACCCTCGAGCAGGTCCGGACGTTCGCGCGGGCGCAACGCGAAGGCCTTCGCGACGTCGAGGTGGAGACGTTGCCGGGCGTCACCCTCGGCCACAAGCACGTCCCGGTCGACCGCGTCGGTTGTTACGTCCCCGGGGGCCGCTACCCGATGGTCGCCTCGGCCATCATGAGCGTCGCCACCGCCAAGGTCGCCGGCGTCCCCCGCGTCATCGCCTGCACGCCCCCCAAGGACGGCGCGCCCTACCCCGCGACGGTCGCGACCATGGCGCTGGCCGGCGCCGACGAGATCTACGTGCTCGGTGGGGTGCAGGCGGTCGGTGCGATGGCGATCGGCACCGAATCGATCGCTCCGGTCGACGTCATCGTCGGGCCCGGCAACGCCTTCGTCGCCGAAGCCAAGCGACAGCTCTTCGGCCGGGTCGGCATCGACCTGCTCGCCGGCCCGACCGAGGTGCTCGTCATCGCCGACGACACCGCGGACGCCGAGATGGTCGCCACCGACCTCCTCGGGCAGGCGGAGCACGGCACCAACTCGCCGGCGGTGCTCCTGACCAGCAGCGAGCGCCTCGCGGGGGAGATCGAGGCGGAGATCGCACGGCAGCTCGAGGTCCTCGCCACCGCGGAGGTGGCGGGGGAGGCGTGGCGCACCCACGGGCAGATCCTGCTCTGCGACACCGAAGCGGAGCTGCTCGAGGAGGCCAACCGGATCGCCAGCGAGCACGTCGAGGTCCTCACCCGCGATCCCGACGTCTTCCTCGAGGGCATGCGCAACTACGGGTCGCTGTTCCTCGGGCCCGAGACGAACGTCGCGTACGGCGACAAGGCGATCGGCACGAACCACATCCTCCCGACCGACGGGGCGGCGCGCTACACCGGCGGGTTGTGGGTCGGGAAGTTCCTGAAGACGATGACCTACCAACGCTGCACCGAGGCGGCGAGCGTCGAGGTCGGCCGCCACTGCGCCACCGTCAGCGCCCTCGAGGGGTTCGACGGGCACCGCCGGCAGGCCGCCCTGCGCGTCCAGCGCTACGGCGGGTCGGACGGGTGAACGCCCCCGCGCCGGTCGTCGCGATCACCGGCGCGACGGGCGACGTGGGCTCGGCCACCGCCCGCGCGTTCGCCGACGCCGGCTACCGGGTCGTGGCCGGCTACCGCAGCGACGGCGACGCCGCCGACCGCCTCGTCGCGTCCCTCCCGGGGACCGGGCACCGCGCCGTCCACGTCGACGTGACCGACCCGCCCTCCCTCGACGGTCTCCGGGAACGCCTGTCGTCGGAGGTGGGTTCACTCGACGTGCTCGTCAACAACGCCGGCGTCACCCGGTACGTGCCCCACGACGACCTCGACGCGCTCGACGACGCCCTCTTCGACCGGATCTTCGCGACGAACGTCCGGGGGGCGTTCGCAGCGACGCGCGCGGTCCTGCCCCTGCTTCGCGCGGACGGGGGTGGGTTGGTGGTGCACGTGAGCAGCATCGCGGCGCAGTCGGGGCGGGGAAGCAACGTCGCCTACTGCGCCTCGAAGGCGGCGCTCGACTCGATGACGCGCTCGTTGGGGCGGGCCCTCGCCCCCGGCGTCCGCGTCGTGTCGGTCGCGCCCGGGTTGATCGACGGACCGTACGCCGACGCCCTCGACGCCGACTTCGTCGACGCGCAACGCCGCGACACGCCCCTCGGGCGGTTGGCGACGTCGGCGGACGTGGCGGCCGCCATCGTGTCCGTCGCGCGCGACCTGACGTTCTCGACGGGGTGCGTCGTCCCCGTGGACGGCGGTCGACCCCTCGGATGAACGCCGCCACCCCCCTGGTCCTCCTGCCCGGCACCCTCTGTACCGACGCCGTGTTCGCCGCCCAGGCGGCGGCGTTCCGCGCCGCGGGCCGCGAGGTGCACGTCACGCCGTTGGGGCCGGAGCGTCACGTCGACGGGCACGCCGACGCCGTCCTCGCGCACGCCCCGGAGCGGTTCGCGCTCGCCGGCTTCTCGCAGGGCGCCATCACCGCCCTCGCGATCCTCCGCCGCGCCCCCGAGCGCGTGACGTGCGCCGCCCTCCTCGCCCTCAACCCCGGGGCCGCCACCGACGCGCAACGCGCCACCTGGTCGGCGTGGCGGCGCGAGGCGCACGACCCCGACGCGCGCCGCGCCGTCGCCGAACGCCTGCGCCGGAACGTCGCCCCCGCGCGCCAGGACGATCGCGACCTCGCCGCCGCGATCCGGACGATGGCGGTCGACACGCCCGGAGCTTCGTTCGAGGGCCAACTCGAGGCGCTCGCCTCGCGCCCCGACGCCTGGGCGACGCTCGCCGACCTCCGCCTCCCCCTCGCGCTCGCCGTAGGGCGCGAGGATTCGGTGACGCCGCTCGCCCTCCACGAACGCGTGCGCGACCGCCTCCCCGAAGGGACCCCCCTGACGGTCCTCGAGGGGGCGGGCCACTACGCGCCGCTCGAGCGGCCCGACGCCGTCACCGACTGGTTGCGCGAGGCCCTGATCGCGCCGCCCGACCCCCCGCGCGGGATAGGGTGACGGCGTGAAGCGCACCGACCTCAAGGACCGCCTCCGGCGCGGCGACGTCGTCGCCAACGCCTGGCTCACGATCCCGTCGGCGTTCGCCGCCGAAGCCGCGGCGCACGCGGGCGTCGACGCCGTCACGATCGATCGTCAACATGCGCCGATCGACGTCGCCGCGATGGTGGCGATGCTGCAGGCCGTGACGCACGCCCCCGCCGTCCCCCTCGTGCGGGTGGGGTCGCACGACCCGGCCGACGCCATGCAGGCGCTCGACGCCGGCGCCCTGGGCGTCATCTGCCCCCTCGTCGACACGCCGGAGGAGGCCTCGGCGTTCGTGCGCGCGGTCCGCTACCCGCCCGAGGGCGGTCGCTCGTGGGGACCGACCCGCGCGAAGTTCGCCCACGACGGCTACGACCCGACCGCCGCGAACGAGGACGTCCTGGCGTTCGCGATGATCGAAACGCCCCGCGGCCTCGCGAACCTCGACGCCATCGCCCGCACCGAGGGGCTCGACGGCCTGTTCGTGGGCCCCGTCGACCTCAGTCTGAACCTCACCGGCCGTCCGGTCGTCGACCTCGAGACCGGCCCGCTGGTCGACGCGCTCCACCGCATCGTCGAGGCCTGCACGACCCACGACCTCATCCCCGGCACCTTCGCGGGCTCGGGCGCCGCCGCCGCCACCGTGCGGTCGCTCGGCTTCCGCTTCGTCACCGTCGGCGCCGACGCGGCGCACCTGACGCGCGGGCTCGAGGACGCCGCGACCACGCTCCGCGGGTAGGCGGCCCCGCCCCCCGGGCGGACGCGGGCGCTCACGGCCGCCGCAGCGGGAGGCGGCGCACCACCCTCGGCCAGCCGTCCTCCCACGCCAGCTCCGCCTCCCCGATCCACGGCAAGCCGTTTCGCTCCGCGTCGTAGACGTGGTAGCTCAGGACGTCCACGCCGTCCGCGCGCCGGCGGAAGCTGGCGTGCCCCGGACCCACCTGCGCCCCCGCGCCCGCCCACAGGAGGCTGCCCCCGCCGGCCCGCATGTCGCGACCGTCGCGATCCAGGAACGGCCCCGCGACGCTGCGGGCCCGCCCGACCCGCAGTTCGTAGGTCGACGCCACGCCGCGGCAGCAGGCGCCCCAGTTCACGACGAGGTACGTCCAGCCGCCCGAGCGATGCAGCCGGGCGGCCTCCACCCACCCCGGGTCGTCTACCGGGCCGGGCCCGACGGCGAGGTCGAGCCATCCGGGGTGATCGGGTTCCCACCACGCGCCCGAGACCGGCTGGAGCGTCGACCGGTCGAGTTCCGTCGCCACGATCCGTCCCCCGCCCAACACCAACCACAGGCGCCCCCCCTCCTCGTGGAGGCTGGGGTCGATGGCCTCCACCTCGCGGGTGGGGTCGGGATCGAAGGCGCACGTCACGGGCGCGCCGACGTCCTGCCACGTCGCACCGTTCCAGCGCGCCGCCCCCACGCAGGATCCGACCTCCTCGAAGCCGTTGGCCACGGCGTAGACGAGTGTCCCGTCGGCCGCGAGATCCGGCGCCCAGAACGCGCCGTCGTTCCCGGGCAGTTCCTCGGCGACCCAGTCCGGCTTGTCGCGAAACAGGCAGGCGTGCGGCATCCACGGCGCGTCGTCGGTCCTCCGCCACCAACTCTCGAGGCCGCATCGGTACCCGTCGGCGTTCTCCTTGCCGGTCACCACCACGACCTGCCCGCCGTCCAGCGTGACGATCGCCGACGGGTCGTGCAGGTGCCACGTCTCGGACGTCGTCGGCGGCTGCATGCGCGCGTACTCCGCCACCAACGACCCGGCGGGCTCCTGCGCCTGCGTGCAGGCGGACAACGCCCCCACCAGGCCCATCGCTCGAAGCGCGGTCTTCGGCACCATCGCGACGCCTCCTACGGGACACCGTCGCAGCGGCCCACGGGGGCGCGCAACGTCGCGTCGTCCTACGCGCCTCCACCGAACCCCGCTGGGCGCCGCGCTGCTTTGCACGCTTCACCCGCCGCGCCGCGGCGCATCGAGGGGGCGCCACCGGCGGTAAATCCCGGCGTGGCTTGCCGGTCGACGCCGACGGCGCATCCCGACTCGATGGCCGTCGGTGGTCTCACGGTTGCCTCCCCCAATCCATTATTGATAATGTTTTCTCATTCTCATTAGGCTCGATCGGCCTCGAAGGGAACCCATGGCCAACACAGGACCGCGCATCAAGGTCGTTCTCCGTAGCTCGGCCGGTACGGGGTACGGCTACGTCAC
>JAVLCF010000073.1 GCA_031581195.1 Trueperaceae bacterium
ATCGTCTTCGTGCTTGATCCATCTCGCCTCCCTGAGTGCCGTTGACGTTACGACGTCAAACGGACGGGTGTTGCGTTGATGAATCGAAACCGCCGTCCATTTAAAACCGGCGGCCACACACTGAACGTCCACCAAAGGGGTTGAAAGGTTCATGACTAGGTATGGCGTAACACGACGAGGAACGATACTTTTGACATGCGAACTCATTGCCGAGCCCAATCACTCAGGCCAACCGCGGGAAACGAGGTGTCCCTTAACGCCTCCACGCTTTCGAAGCGGAAGTCTGTGCGGATGGTCCGGCGCTTCATGGGGTGGAACGAGGCGATCTCAGTGGGATAGACTTCAGTCGTGCTGCATGGTTGGAGTTGGCAACAACCCGACGAAAGCATCGGTATGTCCCGTTACGGCGCAGTGTCGTTCCGGTTCGTAAGGCAGGTGATTGCTGGCACGCACGACTTAGCACCCTCATGGTTAAGGCGGGCAAGGTGGGTCGCGAGCAACATGGATGCACGACATCTATTCCGATCGGGTAACGCTCCGTTGGGCGGGTGCCTTGGCACGTTGATTGGCTCGAGGAAGGAGCAGGCGCATGACGAAGCGTGAACTATGGGTGCGATACGGCGACGGCAATATCACGTACGACGCCGACGATCCGACCAAGTACGTGATCCACTACGGGAATGGTATCTCTTCCAGGAGTGACGGGACGACGTACCGTACGCACGATGGCTCCACATTCGGGTCTGATGGATCGTTCTGGGTCGCGAACTCAGGCACTGCGACTGATGGCAGCGTACGCTTGGGAGACTACGTTCTGGGTGGAGTAGGTGCCGCGTTTGGAGCGGGGGCGGACCGCAACCAATCCACGCCAACGGCGACGTCACCGATGGCGAACAAGTTCGCTCGCGCCCGGCCAGCGCCGGTTCGCTCGCGTTCGTCGGTCACGTCGCTTCCCAAGCGTTCCGCCGCTCGTCGCATTGCGGGTAGCGGTCGTTCCTTCCCGGTCACGAGCGGCGCCGTGCTACCCGTGGGGTCCTTATCGCTCTTCATTTTTGGTGTGTTCGCTTTATTAGGTGCTCCGACAGCTGGCGCACTGTTCGGAACCGTGATGTTCTTCGGACCGATCGGCATAACCTTTCTCAAGGAGGCTTCCGCTCAACGGTAAACCGTGGTGATCAAAATTCTTGTTTGGGGGCCACGGCACGATGCTACTGGTTCAAAGCGACCCCGGTAGGGCCGCCTGGATGACCCCTCGATTCAACGACACAGCTCAGTGGTGGGTGAGCGCGACGGGAGATTAGGGTAACGGCGCCGGTCGACGCGTCTGCGCGTTCACTTGCCGTCGCCGAAGCCATCGAGCCGGGTGCGCGGCCGGAGCGCGTAGGGGCGAGGTTCCAGGCTCAGCCACGTGCAGCGTCGACCAACCCCCAGTACCCGCGTTCCCCGACGCGCTCGAACACGTCCTGGTTCGGACGCGACAGGGTTCCGAACGCGTCGCGCACGCTCCATCCTTCGAAGGTGCTCGGAAAGACGCGCTTCGCCGCGGCACCGATTTCGCTCCCGTGCCACCGCGTCACGCCGAGCTCCGACGCCGCCAACGCGTGGGCGATGGCGGCCATCTTCGCGACGTTGGTCCACCGTTTGGATCCGACGTGCCCGTCGCACGTCGTGTAGAGGGTCTCGCCGATCGCCACGAGCGTCCGAACCGTCTCGGGCGACGTCGACACGTCGGTCGCCAAGCCCTCCGCCGTTCGGAACCGTGCGTCCGAAGCCACCCGGGCCTCGAGGCGCTGGAGGGTCTCGAGCAGCGGGTCGCCTACGAACACGAGGTACGCCCCGATCTCGGAGATCGTCACGCGTTTCCGTAACGCCCAGGCCACGTAGAGGCGGGCCGCCGAGGTCGCCGGATCGTCCGTCGCGAGGACGAGTGGGCGTTCGTCGACGTCGCGGAGCCGTGCCCGCAGGTCGTCGTCGACCTCGATGGGTCGGGCCTCCTCGTACGCGGCGACCTTGGCGAGGGCCTTCTTCTCGAGTTGTTCGACGCGTTGCCGCGTCACGTCCCGGTCGCGTGCGATCTCACGCAGCGTCGCCCCCTTCACGAATCGATCGGTCAGGAGTTCGACCGAGCGAGCGTCCCGCTCGAACGCCCCGTGGATCGTGCGGTCGATCCCTTCGGGGTTCCATCGTTCCGGCGTGGGCTCCCACGCCGAGTCTTCGGCCAACGGGTCGAGGATCGGAATCCACGGGTCGGGCAGGCCGTGGTCGAGGTAACGCGTGCCGTGGGCGGTCCACTCGTATCCCCCGTCGGATCCGTTGGACCCCTCGTGCGCGTCGCCGGAGGTTCGCGGGGATGCCGGCGCATCTTCTCCCGGATCGGTCGCGCCTTCGTCGGACGACGCCGTCACGCCGGGCGTCGCGGGTGGGGTCGTTCCGCCGTCGTTCGACGCGACGTCACGGAACCAGCGACAGAGGGCCGCCACCTCGTCGGGGTCGGCGTGGCCGTCGTCGGGTCCCGTGGGTCCCCCCTCCGAGACGAGGGCCTCGACGTCCGGTTCGGCATGCCACCAACGCACGTCCCGAGGGCCGTCGAGCGCAGGCGAGGTGGCGGCTTCGAGAACCCGGAGGCTCAGGCGCGCGTTGGCGGACCGGGAGAGGGCCGTCATGGCCGTATCCGAGAGGCGTGGGCCCCCGTCGAGGCCCTCCGCGACGCGGGTGAAGGCGATCGCGGCCGTCCGGTACTGGGAGTACGACAACTCGAGCGCGAACTGCGCGGTCCGCGTTCGCGCGAAGACGTGGGGGAGCAGCCCGTAGTCGGGACCGTCGCGCGTCAACTCCGCGCCCCACCAGAGCCGCGACAACCCGTTGCGAAGCGCGGCGCCCGTGAGGCGCCAGCGCGGGACCCCCTTCGGGCCTCCGAAGCGAAGATCGATCAGGGGCGCGGCGTGCTCGAGGGCGAGCCAACGCCAGAAGGCGTCGCTCGACGCCACGCGTCGGGACACCCGGACGGCCGCATGAACCCGAGGTGCCAACCAGCCGTCCAGGGCGTTGCGCTCTTCGTCGGTCGACGCCCGTCCATGGACCTCGTGATCGAGCGTCGCCCGAACGAGCGCCTCGAGGGGAGCGAGATCGAGGGTCGCTCCGTCCGCGTCGGGGAGGAACTTCGCGAGCGGGACGAGGTGGTCGGTCCTCGCGTCGGGGAGCTCGAGCACGGGCACGGGATCGCCGAGAACGTCGCCGACGGAACGCAGGTACGCCTGGATCGGGTGCTGCTTGCTCATTCCTCGCTCCCCCGCATGATGGATTGGAGGGTCTTCATCGGTAGCTGGTGACGTTGCACGGCGGAGGCGAGCCGCCGCTCGAGGGCCGCGCGCCCCGTGACGTCGACGACGTCGCTCATGAGTGCTTCGCGGCGGGCGTCCTCCGAGGAGTGGTCCGCGTACAGCTTCGGCAGCAGGACGCGGATCACGTCGCCCTGCCACCCGTCGGGCATCGACACGGTGCCGGTCTCCTCGTCGGGCTCGAGATCCGCCAGCGCCGCATGAAAGAGGTGGGTCAGGGTGGCGCTTCCCACGTGCGCGAGGAGGGACGTGCGGATGGCGGCGGACCCGTTCGAGCCGGACGCGTCCCCCATCAGCAGCGCGTGCACCTGCGCGTGCCGGCGGTTGAGGACGAGGCGGGGTACGGGTCCGTCCACGTCGACGTCGAAGAGGTGGTCCTCCCGCTCGCGCCGGAACGGAATCGGCGAGCCGCGAAAGTCCTCCCAGGTGACGTCGAGGCCCCCTTCGAACGGGCTGGCGCTCTCGTCGATCCGGAGGTCGACGGACGGGCCCTCGGCCAGTCGCGCGCCCTCGAGGGTCGCGCGGCCGGGCGTCGCGTGGGTCGTGAGCGGCTTCCGTCGCGCGGCGATGGGATGCATGCGGGCCACCCCCGCGAGGTCCGCCCGATCCAGCGTCAGGGTGCCGCGGTAGCGGCCCTTGCGGTCGGCCTCGAGCGGCGTCGCGATGCGGAGCTTCGTCTTGGAACAGGTGACGGCCACGAGGACGGTGACGACCGAGGCGGGGTCCTCGCCGACGTGAACGACGTCGCGAAGGTCCCCCTCGTCGAAGGTCGCGAGGAGATCGATGCGAAGGCGCGACCAGTCGTGACGGCCGACGTCGTACGCCATGCGGACGGCGCCGTCGCCCAGGCCCTCGTGACGTACCCTCATGGGGGCGTCGGTGTCGGCGTCGTAGAAGGCGCGGACCTCCAACCGGAGCCCACCCAGGATCGCCCACGGCGCGAAGGCCGCGTCCCTAGCCATCGTGCGCCACCGCTTCCGCGTCGACGTCCAGATGCAGGCGACTCACGGTCGCCGGGATGCCGTCGGCGTGGGTGCCCGATCGGCCCTCGAAGTGGATCGTCTTGACGTCGGCGTCGACGATGCACCACGGTCCCTCGTCGTCGGTGCCCTGCGGCACGTCGTCGCCCCAGGTCAGGGACGACCAATCGAGGTGCAGCATGCGGCCCGACTCGACCTCCAGGCGGAGGCGTGGACGGAGGCGTTTGTGCCCGTCGGACCGTTTGAGGCGAACGTTCGCCTCGACGGCCCACGCGTCGCCGTCCACGTACGCCTTGGGCGACGACAGGCTGGCGGTCACGCCGGACCCCGGACTCCCCTCGGTCGGCAGTTGCAGCAGCTTGCGGAGCTCGATGGGGCCGGTTTCGTCGTGACCATCCCGGCGGTGGACGAGCTTGCGAAGCGTCTCGCGGACGCGCTGGAAGAACTCCTTGAGGCGTGCGCCGGTCCCTTTCTCGTACACCGCCTTCATTTCGTCGCGGAAGTCCCATCCGTCGTGGGCCGGCGGCTCCGCCGTGCGGAGGAACGCTTCGGTCGCCTCCGCGTGCGGTGCGCCGAGCGCCGCGGTGCCGGCGTACAGGGTCGCGTGAAAGCGGTGTCCGCCCGTCAGCACGTTGGTCTGTTGCAGGTACTTGACCACCATGCGGCGCCCGCGGACGAGGGCCACGTGGTCGCGCAGCGCATCGTCCGGCTCGCCCTCGTCGGAGGCGAGGCGGACGACGAGGTGTGCGGCGCCGTCCACCGCGGCCGGGATCGCCGGCACTTCGCGTTGTCCCGGCTTGGTCTTCGTCAAGCGGATGGGCACGTCGGCGCGTGCGACGTCGCCCGCCTCGGCGCCCTCGTCGACCGTCTCGCCTTCGAGGTAGGCGCGATGCGCGTCGCAGAACGAGGGAACGTGGTCGTCGGGATCCACCTCGACCGATCGTTTGCGTTCCCCGTCGACGACGTGCTCGACGTGGACGCTCAGCGACCGATCGAGAATGGCGGGCCAGAAATTGTGGGCGAACGCCCGCTCGAGGGCGTCGACGACGGTGGCGCCGTCCGGCGTGCCCTCCTGGTCCGGGTCCTGGAAGCCCACGATCAACAGCGACGTCCCCGTCGCCTCCTCGGGATCGATCTCGTCGGGAAGGTCCGTGCGGTCCAGGTGGAGGTCGGCCAGCCGATCCGGCGACACCCACGTGGACGCGAAGCCTCCACCCGGATCGGCGTACCAGCCCGGACCGGCGTATGCGTTCCCGCCGATGTCGTGCCACGCGAGTTCGGACTTGGCGATGAAGCGCAACGCGTCGTCCGGCACGCCCTCGGGGCGGTTGCGGTCCGGGCGCGTCGCCACGAGGACCGTGAACAGGTTCGAGCAGGTCCACGAGGCGGCCTTCCCGAGGCCGAACGATCCGCCCGAATCGCCGGACGACTTCGAGCTGTCGAGGTTGTTCCGGACGAACGCGGCGAAGGGGTTCGTCTCGTCGCCCGCGTGCTCGGCACCGAACAGGCCGGTCGTGCCGAAATCGTCGATGCGGAGCAGCGTCAGGCGGTCGGCCTGCTCGAACGTCGACATCCCTTGACGCAACCGCACGCCGAACTTCTGGTCGATGCGCGAGGCGGCCTCGACGTGCGGCCAGAGGTCGTCCAAGCCGGCCTGCGCACGAAAGCGCGCGTAGGCACTCGACGATTTGGAGATCTCGAGCAGGGTGTACCGCATCACGACGCCGGTCCCGTCCCGCGCCGCGTCCAACGAGTTCTGCGCCGTCTCGCGGACGAGCGTGTCCAGGCTGGCGGGGGTGGCGTACGCGTTGGCGTTGCCGTAATCGCGCCCCCCGTCGGGGGGCGCGCCGCGCCACTGCCAGTGGGCCAACCGATCGGAGGAGATTGCCTTGGAGCTCAAGGTCGACTCCGAAGCGGACCCCGTACGCGTCGAAACGACGCACCGATGTGAAGTTCGTACGTCTCCATGACCGCAAGTGTAACGAATGTGAGTTCGGTCGCGGGGGCGTTCAGGCGAACGAGGGACGAACCAAGGCTTCGATCTAGTTCACGACGGAATCCAACGCGTGCGGCGTCGCGGTTTCGCACTCCCATACGACGTACGGCGTCCATCCGGTGGCGCAGAGGTCGGCGAGGTTGCGGGCATCCCGCTGGACGTTGGCCGCGAACTTCGCCGTCCAAAAGGCGACGTTCGTCTTCGGGGTCGAGGTCCGGCGGCAGCCCGCGTGCCGGTGCCAGAAACAGCCGTGGAGGAATACGGCGACGCGGGCCGTGCGGAAGACGACGTCCGGCGTGCCCGGGAGGTCGCGGGCGTGGAGTCGGTAGCGAAGCCCCCGACGCCACAGCGCACGCCGTAGCTTCCACTCCGGTGCCGTGCCCTGGCGGCGGACCCGCGCCATGCGGCCGGATGCGGTGCTCACGGGGTCCCCAGGACCTCCGGTCGGATGGACGCCAGGGTCGCCAGGGCGACGTGGAAGGCCATCGGGGGGGGTACCGCGTCGCCCACCATGCGCGCGATGGAGGTGCGGTTCGGGGTCGTGCCCGACGCGCCGACGAAACGGAAGTCGTCGGGGAAGCCTTGGACGCGGGCGCCCTCGTGCGGGGTCATCGTGCGGCGTCGGGTGGGGTGGACGTAGCGACCGCGGCCGGGCGTCAGGAACCCCGTCGAGAGGGTGCCGGAGGGGCGGTCGGCGTACATCCGACCGTAGACCGAAGGGTACGTGTGGCCGTCGCGGTGCGACGCCGGCCGGACCGCGTCGGGGAGGTCGTGGAGGTCGTGATCGAACAGGTGGTCGATGCGCGCCTGGTTCTCCTCCGACAGTGCCGAAGGGGTGTCGTACGCGTCGTCACCGACGACGTCCTGGAGATCGCCGATCACGTCGAGGAGGTTGGGCGTGGGGACGTCGGTGGCCAGAAGCCAGTCGCGGAGGTGGGGCGCGACCTCCGACGCCACGTCGCCGCGCACCGCGACCAGGAAGTGGCGCCGCCGCGTCTGTGCGACGCCCATGCGGTCGGCGGACAGGACGTCGTCGACCAGCACGTCGTAGCCCATGTTGCGAAACGCGTCGATCGTCATGCCCACGACGTCGCCCGCGTCCGCCTTCACGGACGCCACGTTCTCCACCACCACGGCCTTGGCCCGGAACGCGTGCGCGGCCAACGCCATCCAGTAGTACAGCTGGTTGCGGTCGTCGGTCCTGCGCGTGACGTTGTTCAGGTTCGAGTGCCCCTGGCAGGGCGGCCCCCCGAAGAGGAGGTCCGCGGAGACGTCCGTGGGCAGCCAAGACGCCTCGGGCGTCGTGACGGCGTCGGTCGGAAGCGACGTCGGGTCGTCGATCGCCGCGAAGGTCTCGGGCGTGAGGAGGTCGCGCACCGAACCGAGGTAGGTCTTGCGCGGAGCGTGGTTGTAGCGATGGACGTCGAGGGCGGCCGGATCGACGTCCACGGCGAGGAGGGTGGATGCGCGCCGCCCCAGGGCTTCGGCCGCCCAACGCGTGCCCAGCGAGAGTCCACCCGACCCCGAAAAGAGGTCGACCGTGCGGACGCGCCCACCGCGTCGACCGTCGACCGCGTTCGGGACGCGTCCCTTGGCGCGCGCGAGGAACCACGCGGCGTCGGGTCGCCGACCGAGGTCGCGCGGATCGGCGTCCAGCGTCGCCGCGTACGAGCTCGTGCCGACCGTGACCGTGCGGTGGATCGTGGCGCCCTCCACGGCGTAGCGGACGCCGAGCCCCGCCACGGCATGCTCGTGCGCGTCGCTCGCGTGGGCGTCGCCCACGTCCGGGATCGGGTCGGCGGGACTCACGGCGAGGTGACCTCGGCGTGGACGTCGCGAATCAGGGCGCGGGCGCCGTCGGCGTCCAACAGCTCGAAGGCGCTCGACGCGTGCCGGCGCCGCAACGCCTTCGCCATGGCGCGCACGACGTCGGTCGGAACGTGCGGCCGCTCCGGATCGTCGTCGGGGTGCACGAACGTCAGGAGGGCGCGTGCGACGTGAGGCACCTGTCCGTACTCCGTGCGGAGGAGATGACTGCGCCACAGATCCTGGCTTCCGCGTCGCGCGAGGGCGTAGGGATCCGGCGCGTCGGGATCGAACGCGAGCTGCGCGCGCAACCAGATGCGGGAGAAGAGCCCCTTCTCGAGGTCGGTCGTCACCCCGTAGTTTTCGTCGCGCGTTCCGAACTCGGCGTCCCCGCGGACGTGCCGCCAGGTGACGAGGCGCGCCGGACCGTCGTGCCCGGAGCCGAGGACGAGCCACGCCCAGAATTCGGGGTCGCTGGCGACGTCGGGCGGGACGTCGAGGGTCGCGTGCACGATGGCTGCCGCGCTCCCCTCGAAGCGCGTCCAGTAGCCCTGTTCGGCACCCTTCGGCTCTCCCCAGCGCCGGCGGAGTTCGTGGAGTTCGTCGATGACGTCCTCGATCGATTCGACGTCGAACGCTTCGTCGTTCGCCGGGCCGCGCCAGGTCGTCTCCGCTTCGCGCGGGTCGCCGGCGCGCCAGGTCTCCAGAACGCGTTTCGCGTCACCGAGACTTAACGTGGGGTATCTCATGTCCCTCCGTTCCGACGGCCTTCGAGGGCCTTGCCGAGCCCCAAGCGGCTTTGGGCCCGCGCGCGCAGCAACGTCGCGACGCCGATGCGCTCGACGTCGTGTTGGAGGCGGGCCCGAAGCCGCTCGAAGTCGTCGGCGGTTTCGATGCCGAGTGCGCCTGCGACGGCGCCCATCAGCGTGCCGGGTTCCGGATCGAAGTCGCCGGCGGTCTGGAGCGTCGAGGTGGCGACCTCGACGAAGACGTCGACGGCCAGCTGCGTCGCCAGGGCACCCGCTCCGGGTGCGTCCCCGAAGGCGTGTTGAAGGGCGCTCGCGCGCGCCTCGTTCACGACGACCGTGAAGGCCGCGATGGGTTCGGTGGTCGGCTCGCGCGTATCCCAATCGATGGCCCAGACGGTGTCCTCGGGGAGGCCGGCCTCCGCGAACCAGGTCGGCTCCGCCGTCGCGACGTTGAACCGCGTCCCGTCGACCCGGACCGCGATCTCGAACGACGTCGACGCGACGACCTGATCGACGCGTGAGGCACGCCCCTCCATCGCGGGCAGGGGGTGGGACGGCGAGACGAGGATGGCGATTTCGGTCCGGCGTCCGACCGCCCACGCGTCGGGCGCGAGCGCGAGGTCGTACGTCGCCGGGACCTCCAGCAGCGGCCAGCTCTCCACGACCTCCCACCGTTTGAGCGCCCGGTCGCGGACGCTCACGTGGAGACGAAGGTCGCCGGGGGGGATGCCCACGCGGCCCCCGAGCCGTTCGGCGTCGACGTCGAACGTCAGGGACGGGGCGATGCCCTCGTCGCGTTCTTCCGGCGTCAGCCAGAAGCGCCCCGCCGGGGCGTAGTCCGCGTCGTCCGCGATGCGCATGCGGACGTCGCGGAGTCCTTCGTCGTACCGCTCGTACGGAGCGACGACCCGCGATTCGGTCGCCGTCCAGGCGGCCCCGCTCACGCGTCCCGCCCCGAGAGGGTCACGGAGAAGCGCACGATCGCGTCGTCCGGCGGTGACGTCTCCGCCCGAAACCGCATCCGGTCCCCGGGTTCGACGACGAAGCCGTGCTCCGGGCGGAGCCCGCTGGCCAGCGGCGTGCCGTGTTCGTCGAAGAGGGTGACCTCGAGGGTGTCGAGTTGGCTCAGGTGGGCGTCGCCCAGGAGGTGGGCGGAGACCTGCATGCGGCACGGGATCGGCGCGTCACCGATCCTGGGCTCCACGTCGATGTAGGCCGTGTCGAGATGGCGGTCCGCGTCGCGCCGCTCGCGGACCGAGAGGCTCACCGGGCGGTCGGGGCCCTCCGGTACGGGGCCCGGTGACCGGCCGCTCGCGAACACGCGCCCGAGCAGGTCCTCCAGGGCGCGGAGCTTCGAGGTGGAGGGGAGGGGTTTCGATGCGAACGCCGCTTGGAACTCGCTCGCGAAGCGGCGCACGTGTTTCTCGATGGCCCGCACGTACGTCCGGTCCTCGTCCCGCAGCTTCGTCGATTCCGGGCTCCAGGTGTCGTGCGCGGGGTTCTCCGCGTTGCGCAGGGTGGCGTCCATGGCGTCGTCGGCGACGAACACCCCGGCGAAGGGCGTTCCGGCGTCGCTCCCGGCCGGCAGGTAGGTCACGACGAGGCGGGGGCCACGAAGGAGGGCGACTCGGCCCGACGGCGCTCCCGCGTCGCCATCCGGGGCGTCCGGGTCGACGTCGACGCGCCGAAGGGTCGCCTTCCCGACGACGCGTTTGCCCTTCGAGCGGATGGGTTGGGTCTTGACGTCCGGCGTGTCGCCCCGCGCGTCGAGGAGGTGTTGGAACGCCTTCACGAAGGGGGCGAGGTCCTGCCGCGACGTGGGCGCAGGGGGCGGCAGCACGTGACCGTGATCTCGGAACTCCGCCGTGAGGCCCCCGGGCCCCGTGGTGACGAGGCGTGGCCACCACCACCGCTCGAGAGCTTCGCGTAGGTCCTCGACGGGATACTTCGCGTCGACCACGAAGACGGACGTGCCGGTGGAGGCATCGTCGCGGCGCGACATCCCGAGCGACGTGGCCAGGTCGTCGGCGTCTCGGCCCTCGATCGGGGCGATGGGGAAGTCGGCGTCGTCGGTGGGGACGCCGCACAGCGCGTACCCGGTCGCCCCCTTGGCTCCGTGCCGGTGTTCGGGAAGCAGCGTGACGGCGATCAAGCGCGACGGCGATCCGTCGTTCGGGCGCGAGTAGTAGACGACCGTTCGGACGTCGGAGGCGACGGAGTAGGCGCTCTTGCCGAACCCGTAGGCGCCGCCCTGGTTTCCCTCGCCGTGCGACTGTCCGAAGAAGTAGACCAGGCGTGAAAAGTGGTCCTCGGGCTCCATCGCGCCCAGGCCGCCCCCCAAGCCTTTCGTGTGGAAGTCCTCCACGAGGAGGACCTTGGTCGGCTCGGTGCTTTCGTCGGGCCGGAGGAAGAACCCACCGTCGGCGGCGAATCGGTCCCGTCCCGAGACGAGGCGGACGCGTTCACGAATCTCGTCGCCGGGTACGAGAAAGGAACGGAGTGCGGCGTTCTGCGTCGGGGTCAACGTGAAGGACGAGAACGTCATGTGAACGGGTCGGCGTGCTCCGTCCTCGAGGGCGTCGACGGAGTTCTGCGTCGCCTCCCGGACGAACACCTCCGGACCGGTCAGGTGGGTCGCTTCGAGAAGCGACTGCAACCCACTGCTCTGCATCGTGCCGGCGCTGGCCGTGTGGAACCACCAGGCCGGGCCGTCCCCTTCCCGGATCTTCACGGTACGTCCTCCCGTCCATGCCCATCGGGGCGGCGGCGATGCGCTACGAGCCTCGGGCGAGGCGATCGGAACGGCGTCGTACGGGTGCACGCGGTGCACGTCGCCACGTTCGAAGCGTCATGCTATCCGATGTACGTGGTGTCGGTACGGCGGTGGTGCGGCGCTACCCGGGCCTTCGCAGGACCCGCAGCCGAGCATCGCGGTCCCCTACCGCCCTTCGCACGGCCGCTCGGTCGGCGTTTCGCCCCAGCCCGCGACCATGGTGTCGGCGACGAGGAGGCGGAGGTCGGGGTCGGCGACGTCGAGGAGTGCGCCGGTGACGACGAGGTCGTCGTCCAGCGCGGCGTCGGGGAGGAAGGCGCTCGTCGTCACGGTCCGGGTTTCGCCCGGCTCGATCCCGCCGGCGATCGACAGGCTGGGGTTCGCGTCGGTCCAGGGCACGCTGCGGTCGGTGGATTGCACCTCGTAGGCCGCGCGGAGGCCCGCCAACGCCCACGGCAGGTCGTTGGTGACGTCGAAGGCGACGTCGTAGCCGTCCCCGTACGACTCCGGGACGAGGCGCGTCTCCATGTGCACGTGCCGGTGGAGGCAGGCGCGCAGCGCCTCGACGTCCCGGTCGGGCGCCTCCGCGGGCGGCGCGGACGCCTCGGGCGCCGCATCGGCACCCGAGGCGCCGGCGGTGGCGGCGGCGTCGCCCGTCGCGTCGGTCGGGGAGGCTTCCTCGACCACGGCCGTGGCGATGGCCATGCCCTCGTCGATGACCCAGAGGAAGTAGATCGATTGGTCGGTCAAGAGGGCGGCGAGGCCCTCGGGTTCCCCGTCGCTCCAGGGACCCCAGGTCGGGTCGAGCGTTTGCAGGCGCGCCCCGAAGGCGTCCCGGACCTCGTCGAGCGGCGCGTCGGGCGTCCCGAAGCACACGACCGGTTCGTTCGCTTCGGGGGGTTCGGGACAGGGGACGGGGTCGCGTTCGAAGACGTACGCGCCGAGGGCGACCAGTTCCGGTTCGGCGGCGGGGGGGATGGCGGGGGCGTCCTGCGCCGCGGCGTATGGGACGAGGGCGACGACGGTCAGCAGGGCGATGGCGAGGGGGACGGCGACGGGGTTGCGACGGATGGGGAG
>JAVLCF010000074.1:0-5189 GCA_031581195.1 Trueperaceae bacterium
CGTCGTCCGCGTCCGCGCGGCGGACGTCGCGGAGGTCCTGGCGTCGACCCTGACTCGCCGCCGCGCCGACGCCGTCGTCGTGCCGCGCGGTACGCCGGACGCCTGGGGGGCGGCGTTCGAGGGGCGCACGACGATCCGCGACGACGCGCCCTACGCGGACCTCGACGCCGCCGACGCGACGGTGTCGGGGTGCGCCGTCGCGGTCGCGGAGACCGGCACGATCGCCCTCGACGGGGGGCCCGGCATGGGGCGCCGCGCCGCGTCGCTGGTGCCCGACGTACACCTGTGCATCGTCCGCGCCGCTCAGGTGGTGGAGCTGCTGCCCGAGGCGCAGGCCCGCCTGCACGACGCGGCGGCGGCGGGCGCCCCGATCACGTGGATCAGCGGACCGAGCGCCACGAGCGACGTCGAACTCGAGCGGGTCGCGGGCGTCCACGGGCCCCGCACCCTCGTCGTGCTGCTCGTGGGGGACGCCTAGGGCCTACTCGACCTGCCGCACCGTCACCGACCCGACGCCCCCCTCGACGCTCAGGCGGGCCCAGGCGCCCTCCGGCGCGTCGTCGGTCGCGGCGCTCCGGAACGTCGCCCCGACGTCCCGCCAGTCGCCGTCCACCTCGACGCGACCGAGGCCGCGCTCCAGCTCGAGCACGACCGGAAGGTCGCGGGGGACGCGCACGACGACCTCACCGACGCCCGCCTCGACGTCCGCGACGTACGTACCGGTGGCCGGCAGGTCCAGGCGCACCTCGCCGACGCCGGCGTCGAGGTCGAGGCTGCGGAGGGTCGCGTCGCGCAGGTCGAGGACCGACCGCCCGACGCCCGCCTCGACGTCGAGGTCGAGCGCCACCTCGCGGGCGAGGCGGAGGTCGAGGCCGCGCCGCCCCGCGCCCCGCCAGGCGCGGGCGCCGGCGGCGTCCATGATCAACGCCACCTCGAGGTGGGGACCGTCGCGCTCGACCTCCCGCCGGAGGCGGGCCCCGTCGGGCAGCGTGGCGGTGCCCTCGATCAGCGCCGCGGCGTCCGGTGCGGCGGCGGCGAGGCGCAGGTCGCCCACCCCGTGCCGCAACTCGACGTGCGCCTCCCTCGCGCCGTCGCGGGGGACGGAGACGTCCTCGGTGCGGACCGTGCCCCCCGCCCAGGAGCCGGGGACGCTCAGGAGGAGCGCAGCCGCGGCGAGGGTCGCCACGATCACCAGGCCGCGCCCCCGCCCCCGCAGGATCAGGTCCGCGCCGACCGCGATGAGGAGGAGCGGCCAGAGGGAGATCAGGTCGAACAGGAACCCCGCGTCGATCCACCCCAGTTGCCGTGCGGCGGCCAGAACGCCGGCCGCGATCAACGCCCAGGGCAGCCAGCGGGTGCTTCGGGTTTCGTTCACGTTGGATCGACCTCCCCTACGAACGCCTCCGCGGCGTCGAGGATCGCCGCGACGTCGGCGTCGTCGTGCGCTTCGGCGTACAGCCGCAACAGCGGTTCGGTGCCGCTCGCGCGGATCAGCAGCCAAGCGCCGTCCTCGAACCCCAGTTTGACGCCGTCGCGCCGCTCGACCCGGTCGACGGTACGTCCCCCGAACGTCGCGGGGTCGTCGGCGAGCGCGGCGACGACCGCGTCGCGCGCCGCGTCGCCCGTCAGGGGCAGGTCGCGCCGGTCGTAGCGGTGCCGCCAGCCGGTCTCCGCCTCGAGTTCGGCGAGGCGGAGCCCCAGGGCACCGCCGTCGGCCGCACCGGACGGCGCGTCGGTGCGGCCGGCGGGGCCGGCCGCCACGTCGGCGCCGTGGCCGGCGGCGACCTCGAGGGCGGCCTGCAGGAGCAGCAGGCCGTTCACGATGCCGTCGCGTTCGGGGAGGTGCTCGGGGAGGCCGATCCCGCCGGACTCCTCGCCGGCGATCAGGACGTCGGCCTCGCGGAGCGGCCCGACGAGCCACTTGAAGCCGACCGGCGTCTCGGTCTGCGGGAGGCCGCGCGCTTCGGCGAGGCGGGCGACGTTCCGGCCGACGGTGAAGGTCCGCACGACCCGCCCGGTCCGGCCGGCCCGCAGCCGCTGGTCGAGCAGAAGCGCGAACGTCTCGTGCGCGGTCGCGACCCGCCCGCCGGGGAGGATGACGGCGACGCGGTCGCCGTCGCCGTCGGTGGCGACCCCCAGCCAGGGGGCGTCGGGCCCGCCCCCCGCCGCCCGGAGGCGCCGGGCGGAGGGCCCCAGCTCGCTCGGGACCGGTTCGGGGTGACCGCCCCCGAAGGTCGGGTCGACGTCGGCGCGGATCCCCTCGACGCGTACGCCGAACCCGAGGTCGGTGGCGACGGCGTCGATCCAGCCGGCCGCCGCCCCGTGCATCGCGTCGTGCACCAGCACGCCGCGGGCGCGGCGCAGCAGGTCGAGGTCGAGCAGCGTCGCGACGTGCGCGACGTAGGCGGCCCGCACGTCGAGGTCGACCACCGCCCCGCCGGGCTCGGCGCCGGGGGCGCCCGGGTCGCGCGGGACGTCCTCCGCCGCCGTGCGCGCGGTGCGCGCCGCGACGTCGCGGTACGTCGCGTCGGTCGCCGTACCGCCGTAGGGGCCCTTGAGCTTGAAGCCGTTCCAGATGGGGGGGTTGTGGCTGGCGGTCAGCATGACGCCCGCCGCCAGCCCGAGGTGCGCGACGGCGAAGGAAAGCACCGGGGTCGGGAGCGGGGCGGGCGCGAGGTGGACCGTGAGGCCGTGCGCGGTGAGGACGTCGGCGACGGTGCGGGCGAACGCCGCCCCCCCGGCGCGGCCGTCGAAGCCGACGGCGACGGCGCGCCCGCCGGCCGCGCGGACGTGTTCCGCGGTGGCGTGCGCGGCGCGCGCGACGTTCGCGTGCGTGAAGCGGCCGTCCATGCGGTCGCGCCAGCCGTCGGTCCCGAACCGGAGTGCGTCCATGCGGAGGTTGTACCGCGGCGGGCGCGGTCGCGCCGGGGCGGGCGCCCTAGCGCCGTGGCGGGCGCGCCTCGGGCGGCGGTCCGCCCTCCTCGGGCACGTCGCGCCACACCGACCGCAACCAGGAGCGGGCGTGGTGGGGCACCCCGCGCAGCGCGACGGTGAGGCCGGCGGCTTCGGCGTCCTCGAGCGCTTCGCGGATCGAGGTGGCGGCGGTCCAGTCGACGCGGCCGCAGGCGGAGAGGTCGACGACGAGGCGGTGCGCCTCGGGGTGGTCGGCCAGCAGGTCGGGGACGCGCTCCTCGATGCGGGCGGCGCTGCCGTACCAGAGCACCCCGCGGGGGGTGAGCGTCAGGACGCCGGCCTCGGCGGCGTCGTCGATGCGGAGTTGTTGTTCGCGGCGCAGGTGCTGCCCGACCGCCAACAGCACGCCGATCAGGACCGCCTCCTCGATGTGCGGGGCGAGGGCGAGGGTGAGGAGGAACGTCGCGAGGGCGATGACGCCCTGCGAGCGGCTGTCGCGCAGCACGCCGATCACGTCGCCGGGCCGCACGAGGCTGGCGACGGCGGCGAGGATGACGCCGGCCAGGGTCGCCTGCGGGAGCGGCGCCAGCCAGGGGGTGAAGGGCAGCGCGGCGAGGAGGGCGACGGCGGTCGCGACGCTCGCCCACCGCGTCCGGGCGCCGGCGAGGCGGGCGACGGCGCTGCGCGAGAAGCTGGCGCCGACCGGGAACCCCCCGAAGAGGCCCGCCGCGAGGTTCGCGGCGCCCTGCGCGACGAACTCGCGGTCGGGATCCCAGCGGCGGCGGGCGCGGGCGGCGAGGTCGCGTCCGATCGAGGCGGCTTCGGCGAAGCCGACGAGGGCGAGGACGACCGCGCCGACCGCGAGGCGGGGGACCTGCCCCCACGGCAGGTCGAGGCGGGGGCGGGGCCAGGCGTCGGGGATGGCGCCGACCACCGGGCCGCCGTAGGCGAGGGTCGCGGACGCCGCCGTGGAGAGGACGACGGCGGCGAGGACGCCGGGGACGAGGGGGTGGAGGCGGCGGGCGAGGACGCTGGCGAGGATCGTGCCGAGCGCGAAGGCGAGCGCGCCGGCGCTCCAGCGGTCGGGGGAGAGCAGCGCGACCGCGGCGCCGCGCAGGACGCCGCCCTCCACCTCGACGCCGAGCGCGGCGGGGAGTTGGCTGGCGGCGATCAACACCGCCGCGGCGTTCAGGAAGCCGATCCGCACCGGGCGGGAGAGGAGGTAGGCGATGCGGCCCCACCCGAGCAGCCCGATGGCGGCGCGCACCGCCCCGACGAGGAGGGCGAGGAGGGCGGCGGCGCCGACCCATTCGGGGCTGCCGGGCGTCGCGACGGCGGACAGCGTCCCGAAGGCGAGGAGGCTGGTGGTGGCGACGGGGCCGACCTGGAGTTCACGGGCGGACAGGAACGCCGCGGCGGCGAAGAGGGCGGGGACGGTGGCCCACAGGCCGGCGACGGGCGGCATGCCGGCGAGTTCGGCGTAGGCGAGCGCTTGGGGTAGTGCGATCGCGGCGACGGTGAGTCCGGCGGCCAGGTCGCCCCAGCGGGGGCGCTCGGGGGACCGGGCGGGGGCGTCGCGCGTCACGGCCGGCAAGGTAGCACGCGCTCCGCGCGACGGCCCGCAGGACGGCCTGCAGGACGGCTCGTGGGACGTCGCGTGGCGTGGCGTGCGGGGGTCAGAGGCCGTCGATGCGGCCGGTGTCGAGCTCGTAGACCGCGGAGACGACGTCCAGGTCGCCCGCCGCGAGGTGGGGGGCGAGGACGGGGTCGGTGCGGAGGCGCGCCGCGGTGGCGTCGGCGTGGCGGCGGACGGCGTCCTCGTGCGCGCAGGCGTAGCGCGCGGCGTCGGTCCCGGCGCCGGGGCAGCCGGCCCACGCCGCCTGGGCCGACGGCGCGACGTCGCGCAGGAGCGGCGCGGTGAGGTCGCCGCCGTCGCGGACGGCGTCGAGGGTGGCGCCGACCGCGCCGCAGCCCTGGTGCCCGAGGACGAGGGCGAGGGGCACGCCGAGCTGTTCGACGGCGTAGTGGACGCTGGCGCGGACGTTGTCGCCGAGCGCGTGCCCGGCGACGCGGACGACGAACAGGTCGCCGAGCCCCTGGTCCAGGACGACGCTGACCGGCACCCGCGCGTCGCTGCAGCCGAGGACGACCGCCATCGGGCGTTGCCCGCCCAGCAGGGCTTCGCGGTCGGTCTCCGCCTGGTGGGGGTGGCGGCCGGCCCCTTCGCGGTAGCGGCGGTTGCCGTCGCGCAGGGCGGCGCGGACCGCGACGGGGGT
>JAVLCF010000074.1:5289-12477 GCA_031581195.1 Trueperaceae bacterium
GGGGCGGCGTCGTCGGGGGCGGCGTCGCTCACGCCGGGCTCGCGGCGGGGGCGGTGGGGCGACCGGGTAGGTCGACGCCGAGGTCGGCGAGGGCGTGCGCGAGGGAGGGGTGCTCGATCCGCCCGCCGTAGCGGTCGTACCAGCCGGCGCGCGCGAGGAGGTCGCGGACGGGGCCCTTGACGCCGGCGAGGTGCACCGCGATCCCTTGGCCGTCGAAGGCGTCGATGCGGTCCTGCAGGACGTCGATGGCGACGCCGTCGACGTCGTTGACGCCGGAGAAGTCCAGGACGATCGCGCGGAGGTCGGGGCGGTCGGCGACCGCGGCGTTGAGGTCGTCCTCGAGCGCCGCCATGTTCGCGAAGTAGAGGCTGGCGTCGGGCCGCGTGAGGTAGAGGTCGGGCCAGGTGACGGCGTCGTCGTAGCGGCGGACGTTGCGGAAGACGCCGGCGTCGGCGCGCCAACCGAGTTCCGCGGTGTGGGGCCAGGCGCTGCGGGCGACGAACACCGCGAGGGAGAAGCCGACGCCGGTGAGGATGCCGGTCTCGATCCCCAGCGTGAGGGTGGCGAGGAAGGTGACGGCGAGGGTGGCGGCGTCGACCTTCTTGACGCGGAACAGGTGGACCGGCTCCGCGACGTCGATCAGGCCGAAGACGGCGACCATCACCACCGCGGCGAGCACGGCGCTCGGCAGGAAGTAGAACAGGTCGGTCAGGAACAGCAGCGTCAGGCCGATCAGGACCGCCGTCACGATCCCCGCGAGGGGCGTGCGGGCGCCGGCCTGGTCGTTGACGGCGCTGCGGCTGAAGCCGCCGGTGACGGGGTAACCGCGGAACGCCGCGCCGACGACGTTGGCGAGGCCGAGCCCGACGAGTTCGCGGTTGGCGTCGATCTTGTAGCGGTGCTTCGCGGCGATCGCCTTGGCGACCGCGACCGACTCCATGAAGCCGACGAAGGCGATCGTGAGGGCGGTCGGGAGGAGCGCGAGGAGGGCGTCGCCGCTCAGGTCGGGGAGCGCGAAGCCGGGGAGGCCGGCGGGGACGGTGCCGACGATGGCGACGCCGCGCTCGTGCAGGTCGAACGCCCACACGACGAGGCTGGCGACGATCACGACGAGGAGCGGCGTCGGGAAGCGCCGCGAGAGGCGTTTGCCGATCATGAGCGCCGCGATCGAGGCGACCCCGATCGCCAGCGTCACGGCGTGCGTGTCGCCGAGCTGGGTCGCGGCGCGCCCGAGGAGGACGAAGACGTTCTGTTCGCGGGGCAGGTCGACGCCGAGCAGGTGCTTGAGCTGGCTGAGGCCGATCACGAGCGCCGCGGCGCTCGTGAAGCCGCTGATGACGGCGTGCGAGAGGAAGTTGACGACGAAGCCGCCGCGGACGAAGCCGAGGCCGGCTTGGATGACGCCGACCATCGCCATCAGGGTCGCGGCGAGGGCGACGAACTCGGCGCTGCCGGGTTCGGCGAGGGCGCCGACGCCGGCGAGCGTGAGGAGCGAGACGATGGCGACGGGGCCGACCGCGAGCTGCCGCGAGGAGCCGAAGAGGGCGTAGACGATCAACGGGATCGTCGACGCGTACAGCCCGGCGACGGGCGGCAGGCCGGCCAGCATGGCGTACGCCATGCCCTGCGGCACCAGCATCACGGCGGTGGTGAGGCCGGCGCTCAGGTCGCCGGGGAGGTCCTCCCGCCGGTAGCGGCCGAGCCACCCCACGATGGGGAGCCAGCGGGCGAGCGGACCTCCCGGCGACGACGCGCCGGCGGCGTCACTCGACGTCGTAGCCCTCCATCGTCCAGGCCATGGTGCCGCCGTCGAGGTTGGCGAGGTTGGCCTTGCCCTGCGTCGCGAGCCAGGCGCAGGCGTTGCCGGAGCGGGCGCCGGTGCGGCAGACGAGGATCGCGTCGTCGGGGATTTCGTCGACGCGGCTGGGGATCTCCCCGAGCGGGATCAGGGTGGCGCCGGGGATGTGTCCCTGGGCGTACTCGAACTCCTCGCGCACGTCGATGACGGTGGCGTCGCCCGCGTCGAGGCGGCGCTGCAGTTCGTTGGGGTCGATGTCTTCGAATCCGTAGGGATTGGTCACGGTCTCTCTCCGACGTAGAAAGGGGATGCGTGGCCACATTTCGGCCATCATGACACCCCGAGCGGGCGTCGGGCGTGACGCCCGCTCGGGGTTCGGGACGCGCGGGTCAGGCCGGGGTGGCCTCCGCCTCCTTGCGTTGCTGGTACTGCTCCCAGCCGACCCAGCTGCCCTTCAGTTCGTAGACGGGGCCGTAGCCGAGGTGGCGCAGGACCGACGCCGCCACGGCGCTGCGGCCGCCGCTCACGCAGTGCGTGAGGATGCCGGCGTCGCGTGGGAGTTCGTCGGCGCGCCAGCGGACGCGGCCGCTGTGGATCTGGACCGAGCCGTCGAAGTGCTCGGGGGCGGCCTCGGTCGCGGTGCGGGTGTCGAGGATCACCAGGTCGTCGCGGCCGTCGAACGCCTCGGGGGTCAGGATCGGCTTCGCTTCGCGCGGGAGGGCGTCGAGGCTCGTGACGTAGCCCTCGAAGGCGTCGATGCCGGTGTAGGCGAGCTTGTCGCGCAGGCCGGCCGCCTGCTCCGCGTCGGCGGCGAGGACGACGATGCCCTGCGTGTCGCGCTCGGGGTCGATCGCGTAGCTGGCGTACGTCGCGAAGTTGGTGCCGTTGGGGACGAACAGCCCACCGACGACGCCGTCGGCGTGCCACTCGGCCATCGTGCGGGTGTCGAGGAACAGGATCTCGTCCGCGGCGAGGCGGCGGGCGACGTCGGCACCGTCGAGCTCGCGGGGGGTGCCGCGCTCGCCCAGGACGGCGGGGCCGGCCTTGTTCCAGCGCTTCATGCGGCCGAAGTAGGCGGGGGCGTCGGGCTGGCCCTCGAGGAGCTCCTCGGTGAAGCCCGCCTCGTCGCCGTTCTGCACGTAGCCCGCCCACCAGGAGGCGACGCGCTCGTAGCCGACGGTAGTGGTGGGGACGCTGCCGAGCGCCTTGCCGCAGGCGGAGCCGGCGCCGTGCGCGGGCCACACCTGGATGTGGTCGGGGAGGGTCAGGAAGCGGTCGCGGAGGCTGGCGAAGAGGTCCTTGGCGCCCGCGAAGCGGGTGTCCTCGCCGCCCGCCGCCTCGTCGAGCAGGTCGGGGCGGCCGACGTCGCCGACGAACACGAAGTCGCCGGTGAGGATCATCAGCGGCTCGGAGCTGGTCGCGCCGTCGATCACGAGGAACGACAGGTGCTCGGGGGTGTGCCCGGGGGTGTGCACGGCGCGGAGCACGACGTTGCCGACGTGGATCTCGCTGCCGTCGTAGAGCTTCTCGCCCTCGAAGCCGTACTTCCAGTCGGCGTCGCCCTCGTCGGACAGCCACGTGCGGGCGCCGGTGCGGTCGGCCAGCTCGCGGGTGCCGGACAGGTAGTCGGCGTGGATGTGGGTCTCGGTGACGTCGGTGATCGTGAGGCCCTGCGCGGCGGCCTCGGCGAGGTAGACGTCGACGTCGCGGCGCGGGTCGACGACGACCGCTTCACCGCTGGCCTGACAGCCGATGAGGTAGCTGCCCTGCGCGAGGTCGGGATCGTAGAAGTGCTTGAAGAACATGCGCGCTCCTTCCGGAGGGGAGAGTCGAGACGGCGTTCGTCGCCAGGTCCGACCCCGAGGATATACCCCCATGGGGTATGTGCGTCAAGGTGGGCGACGTTCTTCGGGCCCTCGCCGCCGGGCCGGCGCCCGCCGCACTTGGTAGCCTGGCGCCATCGCACACGAGCGCGGGGCCCGCCCCGCGCGGCGTCCCGCGGCCCGGCACCGGGCCGCGCACGCCCCTGGGAGGCCCCATGCGCCACGAAGGACACCACCCCGACCCCGCGAGCCTCGAGGCGTTCGGTCTCGACGCCGCCGGCACCGTCCACTGGAACCTCACCACCGCCGAACTCTACGCCCACGCGCTGTTCCGCGGCGAGGGGCAGATCGTGCACAACGGCCCGCTGGCGGTCGACACCGGCCGCTACACCGGCCGCTCGCCCCGCGACCGCTTCATCGTGCGCGACGCCCGCACCGAAGCCACCGTCGACTGGGGGCCGATCAACCAACCCATGGACCCCGCCCACTACGACGCCGTGAAGGCGGGCCTCCTCGCCGCCACGCACGGGCGGGACCTGTTCGTGCAGGACGTCTTCGTCGGGACCCACCCCGACTTCCGGGTCCCGGTCCGCGTCGTCACCGAGTACGCCTGGCACGCCCTGTTCGTCCGCAACCTGTTCGTGCTCCCCACCCGCCGCGCGCAGGCGACGCACGACCCCGCCTACACCCTGCTCAACGTCCCCTCCTTCGCCGCCGACCCCACCACGATGGGGACCCGCAGCGAGACCGTCGTCGCGATGAACCTCAGCGAGCGGGTGGTCCTGATCGGCTCGACGGAGTACGCCGGCGAGATGAAGAAGTCGGCGTTCGCGATGATGAACTTCGAGCTGCCCGAGCGGGGCGTCATGCCGATGCACTGCAGCGCCAACGTCGGCCCCGACGACGAGGTCGCGGTGTTCTTCGGGCTGTCGGGGACCGGCAAGACGACGCTGTCCGCCACCCGCGAGCGGACCCTCATCGGCGACGACGAACACGGCTGGTCCGACGACGGCGTCTTCAACTTCGAGGGCGGCTGCTACGCCAAGATCGAGAACCTCTCCCCCGACGCGGAACCCGAGATCTACGGCACGACCCGCGCCTTTGCGACGATCCTGGAGAACGTCGTGGTGGACGAGGAGACCCGCCGCGTCGACCTGGCGGACACGAGCAAGACGCAGAACATGCGCGCCGCCTACCCGATCAGCCACATCGCCAACGCCAGCAAGGTCGGCTACGCCGGCCACCCCACCGACGTCGTCTTCCTCACCGCCGACGCCTTCGGGGTGCTGCCGCCCCTCTCGAAGCTGACGCCCGAGCAGGTCGAGTACTACTTCCTGTCGGGCTACACCGCCAAGATCGCCGGCACCGAGCGCGGCGTCACCGAACCCGAGGCGACCTTCTCCGCCTGCTTCGGCGCGCCGTTCATGCCCCGCCCCCCCGCGGCCTACGCCGAACTCCTCGCCGCGAAGATGGCGGAGCACGGCACGCAGGGCTGGTTGGTGAACACCGGTTGGAGCGGCGGGCCGTTCGGGGAGGGCCACCGCATGGCGATCCAGCACACCCGCGCCCTGCTCGATGCCGCCATCCAGCACCGCCTGGACGAGGTCCCGACGCGCGAGGAGCCGTTTTTCGGCCTGCACGTCCCCACCAGCGTGCCCGGCGTCCCGACGACCGTCCTCGACCCGCGCCGCACCTGGGAGGACCGCGACGCCTACGACGCGCAGGCGACGAAGCTGGCGGCGATGTTCCACGCCAACTTCGCTCAGTTCGAGGGCACCGTCCGTCCGGCCGTCGCCGCCGCCGGCCCGAAGGCCGGCTGACGCCCCACCCGGGACGAACGTCCCTGCCCGCGCGGCGTGGGGGCGCGTACGCTCGCGCACGTAGGGACGGGACGTAGACGAGACGGAACTCCCTCTCTCTCCGCACTGCGGTCGCGCCCGGCGCTCCAGGACCGACGCCGGGCGCGATCGCGTGTCGGCCCGCCGAAGGCGCGTGGTAGCGTCCCTGCGCCGCGCCCGCCCCGGGCGCCCCTGGAGGCCCCGATGCCCGACGCCGTTCCCGGCCCCGCCGCCCTCGGCCTGATCGGCCTCGGCGTGATGGGACGCAACCTCGCGCACAACCTGGCCGACCACGGCTACGCCGTCGCGATCCACGACCGCGACCCCGACGCCGTCCGCTCCCTCGCCGGGGCGCGCGACGCCTTTCACGCCGCCCCCGACCCGGCGGCCCTCCTCGCGGCCGTCGAGGCGCCCCGCACGCTGCTGCTGATGGTGCCCGCCGGCGACCCCGTCGACGCCCTGATCGCGGCGCTCGAGCCGCACCTCGCCGCCGGCGACGTCCTCCTCGACGGCGGCAACAGCCACTACGCCGACACCCGCCGCCGCGAGGCGCACCTCGCGGAGCGCGGCGTCGCCTGGCTCGGGATGGGGGTGTCGGGCGGCGCCGACGGCGCCCGCCACGGCCCCGCGCTGATGCCGGGCGGCGACGCGGACGCCTACGCCCGCGTCGCGCCGATCCTCCGCGCGATCGCCGCGAAGACGGACGACGGCGAGCCGTGCGCCGCGCACCTCGGGCCGGACGGCGCGGGGCACTACGTGAAGATGGTGCACAACGGCATCGAGTACGCCGACATGCAGCTCCTGGCCGAAGCGTACGCGCTGCTGAGCGACGGGCTCGGCTTCGCCGCCGACGGCCTCGAGGGGGTGCTGCGCGGGTGGCGCGGCGGCCCGCTGGAGGGCTTCCTGCTCGACGTGACGATCGACGTCCTCGCCGCCCGCGACCCCGACGGCACCCCCACCCTCGACGACGTCCTCGACGCCGCGGGGCAGAAGGGCACCGGGCGCTGGACGATCCAAAGCGCCCTCGACCTGGGCGTGAACGCCTCGGTCCTCGCCGCCGCCGTCGACGCCCGCGCCCTCTCCGCCGACGTCGCGGGACGCGCCCGCGCCGCCGCGGTCCTCCCCGGCCCCCCCGCACCCGACGCCGCCGACGCCCGGAGCGAGACCGAGAGCGGGGCCGACGACGCCGCGGCGGTCGCGGCCGACCTGCACGACGCGCTGCACCTGGCCAAGGCGGTCGCCTACGCCCAAGGGTTCGCGCTGCTGCGCGCCGCCAGCGACGCGCACGGCTGGGCCCTCGACCTCGGCCGCGCCGCGGCGTCGTGGCGGGCCGGCTGCATCCTACGGGGCGCGAGCGTCGAGGCGACCGTCGCCGCCTACCGGCACGACCCCGACACGCCGGACCTGCTGCTCGCGCCGTCGTTCGCCGCCGCCGCGGACGCCCACCCCGCGCTGCGCCGCACCGTGGCGCGCGCCGCCGGCCTCGGCGTCGCAGCACCGGCCCTCAGCGCCGCCCTCGCGCACTACGACGGCCGCCGCACCGCCCGCGGGCCGGCGGCGCTGATCCAAGCGCAACGCGACGCCTTCGGCGGGCACGGCTTCGTCCGCCGCAGCGACGAAGGCGGCCCCCTCGCGCACGCCGACGGGCGGGGCCCCGAGGAGGCCTGACGTGCACGCGCTCTGCCTCGCCGCCGGCAAGGGCACCCGCTTCGGGCGGCTCGGGACGTAC
>JAVLCF010000075.1 GCA_031581195.1 Trueperaceae bacterium
CCCCGGCCCCCCGCCCGACCCTGCGGACGTCCCCTCGCCCGTCGGCCCCGCCAGCGTCGCACCACCCAGCACGCCGCTGTTCCCCGCCGACGCTCCCACGCCGAGCGCTCCGGACCCCGGTCCGGACCCCGGTTCGGACCCCAGGCAGGACCCCGCGCCCGCTGCGGACGACCCCCCGGCGTCCGACGACGCCGCCCCCGGCGACGGCGACGGCGCCACGCTGCCGGCCGGCGTCCCCATCCGGACGCGCGACGAGGGCGACGCGGGCGGCGACCTCCGCTCCCGCCTCGAGGCCTACCTCACGCACCCCGAAATGCCGCTCGTCGCGAAGAGCGACGTGATCGCGAAACGCTTCGGGCTCGAGGTCGCCACCGCCGACGACCTCCTGCACGACATCGCCGCCGCGCCTCCGGACGGCGTCCGCCTGACCCGCGTCCGCGACGGCGCCTGGCGCGTCGAGCGTCGCCTCGGCTGAGGCCCGTGCGCCCTCAGGGCGCGTCGGTCGTCAGGCCGCTCGCCGCCACGGCCTCCGCCCCCACCGCATCCGGCGCCCTGAGCGACGGCCCTGCGACCCGCCGAAACCGGTGCCACGCCCCCTCGTCCCGCGGCGCGTCGTGCGTTTCGCTCCACATCAGGAACGGCACGAGGAGGCTGCGCCCCACCGCCACCTCCGCCTGGTAGAGCCGCGCGCTGAGGCCCGCCTCGTCCAGGTAGCCCGACGTCGCGAACGCCGCCAGCGCCGCTTCGCGGTCGTAGGCGACCCGCCGGAACTCCGGACGCCAGCGGTCGCCCTCCCCGTGCAGCACCAGGTACTGCGCGCGCGCGTCGCCGTCGAACGGGGTGCCGACCGCCCCGCTGTTCAGCACCAGGTGCCGACCCCAACGGCGCTCCATCTGGATGTGGGTGTGCGAACCCACCAGCACGTCGTACGGGTGCATCTCCACGATTTCGCTGATCGCGGCGTCGCTCAGGTGCCGGCCGTACCCCTCACGGTAGTGCCGGGGGCTGCCGTGCGCCACCAACACCGACGGCAGGCCCGCCTCCTCGACGCGGGTCGTCGTCGGCAGCGCGGCGAGGGTCGGGCCCCATCCCGCCGCATCGACCTGCGCGGCGCACCAGCCGGTCGACGCCCAGAACGGATCCGCGAACCACGACGACGGGAGCTTCGCGTCCCGCCGCGTCCACATGAGCAGCAGGTCGTCGTGATTGCCGAGCAGCATCTCCCACCCGCGCGCCCGAATCGCGGCGAGGACCTCCGCGCTCTGCGGACCGCGGTTCACCATGTCGCCGTTGACGATCACGCGGTCGACCCCCACCGCCTCGACGTCGGCGGCGACCGCCTCGAACGCCGGGAGGATCCCGTGCACGTCCGCAAGGATCGCCACGCGCGGGGGCGCGCTCACGGGGCGGCCTCGCCCGCGAGCGCCGCCTCGAGGGCGGCGCGCATCACGTCCAGCGGGGCGGTGGCATGCGTCCACGCCTCGAACGACGCGGCCCCCTGATGCAGCAGCATCCCGACGCCGTCGACGGTGGTCAGGCCCGCCGCGGCGGCGTCGCGCAGGAACGGCGTGCGCCGCGGTCGGTACACGAGGTCCACCGCCACGGCGTCCGGATGGCGGGCGGCGAGCGCCACCCAGGCGGCGGCCGGCACCGGCGTGCGGGGGTCCGCCGCACCGCCGCGCGCCATGCCGAGCGAGGTGGCCTGCACGACGAGCGGCGCGGCGGCCGCCCCCTCCGCCGCGTCCGCCTCCCCCCACACGGCGGCCGGGTCGGTCGCCGCAGCGTCCGGCGCGGCGTCCGGCGCGCCGCCGGTGCGCACGACGACGTCGCGACCCGGGAAGGCGTCCGCGACGTCGTGCGCCAACGTCGTGGCGGGGCCGGCGCTGCGGTTGTGGATCGCGAGCGACGTCGCGCCCGCCTCCAGCGCCGCCCACGCCGCGGCGCGGGCGGCGCCACCGGCCCCGAACAGGACGAGCGGGCGCCCGTTCAGGTCCACGCCGGCCTCCTCCAGGGACCGGGTGAGGCCGACGGCGTCGACGTTGTCCCCGACGAGGCGACCCCCTTCCTTCACGACGAGGTTCACCGCGTCCATCGCGGCGGCGCGGGGGCGGACGCCGTCGAGGTGCGCCTGCACCGCCCGCTTGTGCGGGACGCTCACGTTCGCACCGAGGAACGCGTCGTCCCGCAGCCGCGCGACGGCGTCCGCCAGGGCCTCGGGGGGGACGTCCCACGCCTCGTACGTCGCGTCGACGCCGAGCGCGGCGAACGCCGCGTCGTGCAGCACCGGACTGAGACTGTGCCCCGCGGGGTGGGCCCACAGCACCGCCCGGCGCGTCATCCCGCGGCGGGGGCCCCAGGGGTCCGGGCGTCCATCCGCTCGCGCACGATCCGCATCGCCGCCGCCACGTCGTCGTCGCCGACGTGCCGGTGCGTCACGAGGCGGATCGTGCGCGGCCCCAGCGCGTTGGCGCGGACGCCGTGCGCGTCCCAGTCCGCCGCGACGGCGGGCGCGTCCTCGACGGCGAGGTACACCATGTTGCTCTGCACGCTGTCCAGGTCGATCGTCACGCCCGGCACCCCCTGCAGGCCCTCGGCGAGGGCGCGGGCGCGCGCGTGGTCGTCGGCGAGGCGGGCGGGCCCGTGCCGGATCGCTTCGAGGCCGGCGGCGGCCAACCCGCCGATCTGCCGCATGCCGCCCCCGAACGCCTTGCGGTAGCGGTGCGCGTCGCGCAGCACGTCGCGCCGCCCGACCAGGACCGTGCCGACCGGCGCGCCGAGCCCTTTGCTGAGGCAGATCGAGACGGTGTCGAACCCGGCGGCGACGTCGGCGATCTCGACCCCGAGCGCCACGGCGGCGTTGTAGGCGCGCGCCCCGTCGAGGTGCACCGGGAGGCCCTCGGCGCGGCCGGCCTCGATCAGGGCGCGCTGCCGGTCGAGCGGCACGACGGTGCCACCCGCCTTGTTGTGCGTGTTCTCGAGCACCAGCAGCCCGGTCGGCGCCTGGTGGGGGCTGCGGTGCACCGCGTCGTGCACCGCGTCCGGCGTCGGGACGCCGCCCGGCGCGGGAATCGGCCTTGGGGTGAGGCCGGACAGGAGCGACATCGCTCCGATCTCGTACTCGTAGACGTGCGCGCCGGCCGGCACGATCACCTCGACGCCGCGGCCGGTGAGGGCCGCGATGGCGGCCTGGTTGCTCATGGTGCCGCTCGGGAAGAACAGGCCGGCCTCGTGGCCGGTGCGTTCGGCGAGCTCCTCCTGCAGGCGGACGGTGGTGGGGTCCTCGCCGTAGACGTCGTCGCCGACCGCCGCCTCCGCCATCGCGCGGCGCATGGCGTCGTCGGGCCGGGTCACGGTGTCGCTGCGCAGATCGATCGGTGCCTGGGTCACGTCAATCCCCTCCCACGCCCGCCGGAGCGGGCGTCGCGTCGGGCGTCGTCGCGGGCGTCGCGTCCGGCGTCGCACCGGACCCCCCGTCCCCGCTCGCGGCGCGCGCGCCCTCCGGCGCGTCGCCGCTGTCCGGCGCCGCCGCCAGCGCGTGCTCGGCGAGGAACGCCCCGAACGCGTCGGCGCCGCGGGCGTACATCCACGCGCGACGGTCCTTCTTCCCCATCCGCCGGCCGGCCGCGTCCTTCTTCGGCGCGTTCGGCACGAGGCCCCAGTTCGCGTTCATCGGTTGGAAGCCGTCGGGGTTGGCGCCCGACAGGAACCGCACCAGCCCCCCGAGCATCGACGCTTCGGGCGGCACCAGCGGCGGCTGCCCGAGGCTCCGGCGGGCGGCGTTCGTGCCGGCCAACCAGCCGGTCGCCGACGACTCGAGGTAGCCCTCGGTGCCGGCGAGCACGCCGGCGACGAACAGGTCGGCGTCGTGACGCAGCGCCAGGTGCGGCTCGAGGAGGCGCGGGGCGTTGAGGTAGGTGTTGCGGTGCATCACGCCGTAGCGGACGACGTCGGCGTTCTCCAGGCCGGGCAGGGTCGTCACGACCGTCTTCTGGTCGCCCCACTTCAGGCCGGTCTGGAACCCCACGAGCGACCACATGCGGCCCGCCGCGTCCTCCTGGCGGAGCTGCACGACGGCATGGAAGCGCTCCCCGGTCTCGGGGTGCTCGAGCCCCACGGGCTTCATGGGGCCGAACCGAGGGGTGTCGGGCCCCCGCCGCGCCAACTCCTCGATCGGCATGCAGCCCTCGAAGAACTCGAGCTTCTCCCAGTCGTGCGGCGTGTGGCTGCGCGCTTCGGTGACCGCCGCCAGGAAGCGGGCGTAGTCGTCCTCGCGCAGCGGCAGGTTCAGGTAGTCCGCCGCCTGGTCGTAGCGTCCCTTGCGGTAGGCGACGTCCATGTCGATCGAGTCGACGTCCACGATCGGGGCGGCGGCGTCGTAGAACCCGAGGAAGCTCTCCCCCAGACGTTCGGCGATCGCCGCGGCGAACGCGTCGCTCGTCAACGGGCCGGTCGCGAGGACGGTGGGCCCGTCGGGCAGGGCCGTGAGCTCCTCGCGGCGGACGGTGATGCGCGGGTGCGCCTCGACCGCGGCGGTGACGCGCTCGGCGAGCACCGACCGGTCGACCGCCAACGCCCCACCGGCGGGGACGCGCGCGGCGTCGGCGTGCGTCACGATCGCGCCGCCGGCCGCGCGCATCTCCGCCTGCAGGAGCCCTTTGGCGTTCGTCTCCGCCGTCCCCCCGAGCGAGTTGCTGCACACCATCTCCGCGAAACGGTCGGTGGCGTGCGCCGGGGTGGTGCGGACGGGACGCATCTCGAAGAGGTCGACGTCCACCCCGAGTCGGGCGGCGGCCAGGGCGGCGTCGGAGCCGGCCATGCCGGCCCCGACGACGGTGATGCGGGGGCGGGAATCCATGCCGGGAAGGGTAGCACCCCGCCTCGGCGCGGTACGGCGCGACGCGCGACGCCCCCGGCGGCGGGCTACCCTGGCGCCATGCTGCGCGACGTCCGCATCTTCAGCGACGCCTTCCTGGCCGCGCGGGGCGTGGACGGCGCCACCCTGAGCCACGTCACCCGCATCGCCCTCGAGTTGGCGCGCGAGGGCCGCGAGGGCCGCAAGATCGGGGCGTTGTTCACCGTCGACGACCACCCCGCCGTCCTCGCCCGTTCGCGCCCGCTGATCCTCGATCCGTTGAAGGGCCACCCGGACGAGGACAAGGTCGTGACCGACGCGAACGTGCGCGAGACGTTGAAGGAACTCGCGCAACTCGACGGCGCCTTCGTGATCTCCGGCGACGGGGTCGCGGTCGCCGCGGCGCGCTACCTCTCGGCCAGCGCCGAGGGCGTCGTGCTGCCCATGGGGTTGGGGAGTCGCCACGTCGCGGCGGCCTCCATCACGCTGCGCACCGACGCGGTCGCCGTCGTCGTGTCGGAATCGAGCATGGTGCGCATCTTCGACGACGGCGAACTGGTCCGCGAGATCGTGCCCGACGTGTGGCTGTTCGAGCGGTTGACGCCGTCCGCGGGGCGCACCCGCGACGACGGGGGCGACGGCGGAGCGGCCCGCGGTGACGCCTGAACGACCCCCCGCCGGGCGGGACGCGGGGCGTCCCCTGCGGGTCGTCAGCGTCTCGTTGGGCGCTCCGGCGCGCGACGCGGTCCGCGAGACGACGCTGCTCGGGCGGCGGGTCCGGCTGGAACGCATCGGCACGAACGGCGACGTCCGCGCCGCCGCGGCGACGTTCGCGCGCCTCGCGGGCACCGTCGACGCGTTCGGGCTCGGGGGCACCGACCTCGAGCTGCGGGTCGCGGGCCGCCGCTACCGGATCCGCGAAAGCGTCCGCCTCGCGCGCCACGCCGGCACGACGCCGGTCGTGTGCGGCGCCGGCCTGAAGGACACCCTGGAGCGGTGGGTGCCGGCCCGGCTCGAGGGCCGCATCGCGCTCGACGGGGCGCGGGTGCTGCTGCCCTCCGCCGTCGACCGCTGGGGGTTGGCCGAGGCGTTGCGCGACGCCGGCGCACGGTTGACGATCGGCGACCTGGCGTTCCTGTTGGGCGTCCCCCACCGCATGCACGACCTCGACGCGTTCGCGCGGGTCGTGCGGGTCCTCGCGCCCCCGGTCGTCCGCCTCCCGATCGGGTGGATCTACCCCACCGGCGCGAAGCAGGGCACGACCGACGCGGGGTGGCGCCGCCGCTGGTTCGACGACGCGGACGTCGTCGCGGGCGACTGGCACCTGGTGCGGCGCTTCGCCCCGACCGACCTGCACGGCCGCACGATCCTGACGAACACGACGACCGCCGCGGACCTCGACGACCTCGGTGCGCGCGGCGTCCGCGCGGTCGTGACGACCACCCCCCGGCTGGACGGGCGTAGCCTCCCGACGAACCTGCTGGAGGCGGCGTTCACGGCGATCGCGGGACGCCATCCCCTCCCCCGCGCCGACCTCGCGGCGATGGTGGCGGAGGCGGACCTGGCGCCGGACGTGTGGACGCCGCCCCCGCAGCGTGCGTCAGGGGGCGTCGGCGCGTAGGGCGCGCGCCATCAGGCGCGCCTGCAGCCGCCGGGGGGCGGCCGGATCGGCCGGGGTGCGTTGCACGTAGCGCCCGTCGGCCTGCAGGTCCCAGGCGTTGCGGTCGTCGGCGAGCGCCGCGTCGAGCACGCCCGCCAGGCGCCCGGCGAGGTCACGGTCGCGGACCGGGACGATCGCTTCGATGCGGTCGCTCAAGTTCCGGCGCTTCCAGTCGGCGCTGCCGAGCAGGACCTCGCGGTCCCCGCCGTTCCCGAAGAGAAAAATGCGGTCGTGCTCGAGGAAGCGATCGACGATGGACACGACCCGGATGGTGTCGCTCACCCCGGGGACGCCGGGCCGGAGGCGGGTGTGGCCGCGCACGATCAGGTCGATCGGGACGCCGGCGCGCGAGGCGCGGTAGAGGGCCTGAATGAGGGGGACGTCGTCGAGGCCGTTCATCTTCGCGACGATGCGCCCCCCGCGCCCCGCCCGTTGGTGGTCGATCTCGCGCTCGATCCGCGCGAGGAACCGGTCGCGCATGTCCCACGGCGCGACGAGGAGCGTCTCGTAGGTCTGTTCCGGCGCGTAGCCGGTGATGTGGTGGAACAGGTCGACGAGGTCGCTGCCGATCGCGTCGTCGGCGGTGAGCAGCCCGACGTCGGTGTAGAGGCGCGCCGTGTTGGCGTTGTAGTTGCCGGTCCCGACGTGCGCGTAGGTGCGGATCCCCCCCGCCTCGCGGCGGACGACGAGCACCACCTTCGTGTGGATCTTGAGGTCGACGAAGCCGTAGCTGACGTGCACGCCGGCCGCCTCGAGGCGTTCGCCCCACTCGATGTTGTTCGCCTCGTCGAAGCGGGCCTTCACCTCGACGAGGACCGCGACCTGCTTGCCGCGTTCCGCGGCCCGCATGAGCGCCGCGACGATGGGGCTGCGGCTGCTGGTGCGGTAGAGCGTCATCTTGATCGCCAGGACGTCGGGGTCCTCCGCCGCCTCCTCGATGAAGCGCTGGACGCTGGTGCGGAACAGGTCGTAGGGGTGGTGCACCAGCACGTCGTTGGCGCGGACGAGGTCGAACATCGAGGCGCGCTCCTCGGCGAGGACGTGGTCCGCGATGCGTTTCGCGGTCACGCCGTGCCACGGCTCGTAGCGCAGGTCGGGCCGGTCGACGCCGTCCAGCAGCTGCTCGAGGTCGGCGAGCGCCATCACCCGGTCGGCGACGACGACGTCGGCGTCGTCGACGTGCAGGTGCTCGACGAGGTAGCGCCGGACCCGCTCCGGCATGCGCGCCTCGACCTCGAGGCGGACGACGGGCGCGAAGCGCCGCTCGCGCAACTCCTCGCCGATGACCGCGAGCAGGTCGTCGGCCTCCTCCTCGTCGAGGCGGGTGTCGGCGTTCCGGGTGACGCGGAAGCGCCAGGCGCCCACGACCTCCATGCCGGGGAACAACCGGTCGACGTGGCGTTCGAGGAGCTGCTCGACCGGCAGGTGGCGGCCGCGCGCGGTCGTCACGAAGCGCCCCTCGAGGGTGGGGACCTTGATGCGGACGAAGCGTTCGTCGATCTCCCCCGGCCGTCGCAACAACACCGCGACGCTCAAACTGAGGTTGCTGATGAGGGGGAAGGGCCGTCCGGAGTCCACCGCGAGGGGCGTGACGACGTGGTAGAGGTTCGCGTCGAACCAGCGGGAGGCGGCGGCGTCCTCGTCGCCGTCCAGGTCGTCGACGTCGGCGACGTCGACGACGCCCTCGTCGCGCAACGCCGGTCGCAACGTCTCGCGCCACAACGCCTCCATCGCCTCGTACAGGGGCCGCATCGCTCCGCGCACGAGGGCGAGCTGCTCGCCGGGGGTGCGCCCGTCGGGGCTGGCGGCGTACACGCCGGCGGCCTGCTGGCGCAGCAGCCCCCCGACGCGCTTCATGACGAACTCGTCGAGGTTCGACGCGGCGATCGCGAGGTAGCGCACCCGCTCGAGGAGCGGCGTGCGCGGGTCCATCGCCTGCCACAGGACGCGCGCGTCGAAATCGAGGTCGCCCGCCTCGCGATTCAGGTAGAGCGCCGGGTGGTCGAGCGGCAGCTCCGCCGCGTCGCCCCCCGGCACGTCGGCGGGGGCGACGGCGACCGGGAGGCCGCTCGGTTCGTGCCGGAGCGCCGGCCGCTCGGGGGCGTCCGGCCCCTCGCCCCCGGCGGGGGGTGGGACGTCGTCGCGCATGGCGGCAGGGTAGCGGGCGCGTGTCCCGAGAACGTCATGACGGGCGACGTCGGGGCGGGTACCCTGCCGCCATGAGCGTGACCTGGCTCGCCCTGGTGGGGCCGTTCCACCGGCGCTTCCCGCGCTACAACGCCGTCACCGTCCGCGAGACCGTCGCGGCGTTGGCGCCCGCCCGCATCGTGACGACCGCGGTGCCGCCCGGCGGCTTCGAGGACGACGGCTGGCGCGACGTCGAGGAGCCCGCCCTCGCGGAGGTGGTCGCCTGGGCGCGGGCCCGGGGCGTACCGGTCGAGGCGGTCGGCGAGCCGTCGCCGGACCCGTCGGCGCAGGAGGACTTCGCGCGCTACCTCACCGACGCCGCCGTCCGCGACGACGCGGTGGCGCGGGTCGGGGAGGCGGAGGCGGCGCTCGAGGCGTTGCTGGCCCGCGCGCACGACGCCGACGGCGTGCACGCGGAGCTGGCGCCGGCGGTGGCGGCGCTGCACGAGGCCCGCCTGGCGGCGTTCGGGGACGGGCCGGGCACCGACTGGCTGGAGGCGCGCGGCGCCACGATGGCGGAGCGCATCGCGGGGCACCTGGACGGCGCGGCCGACGGCGTCGTGCTCGCGGTGCCCGCCGATCACGGCCCCGGGCTTCGCGCGGCGTTGGCGGAGCGCGGCGTGACGCCGGCCAACCCGCCGGTCGTGCCGCCGAGCGACGCGGCCCGCACGCGGGCGCTGCTCGACGTCGCCCTGAGCGGCGACGGGGACGACCCCGGCGCGATGCTGGAGGCGCTCGCGCCGCTCCCGATGCCCGAGGCGCGCCTCGCGGAGGCCGAGGTCCTGCTGCGCGCCGGCGATCCGGGGGCGGCGCTGGCCCGGTTGCGGGAGGCGGCCACCACCGACTTCGTCGATCCCCCGTGGCTGCCGGGCTGGTTGCTGGCCCGCCTCGGGCAGCTCGCCGACGTCGCCGACGCGCGCGACGAGGCGCGCCGCGCCTACCGCGGCGTGCTCGCCCTCGCGTGGGCGCCCCGCGCCGCGCGGGAGGCGGCGAAGGCGGGGCTCGAGACGCCGTTCACGCTTCCCCGCGCGGACGGCGACGCGGGCGCCTGAGGCGTCGGCGTGCCGCCCGCCCCCGACCTCCCGCGGCAGCTGCCCCGGTGGCGGCCGGACCTGGGGTACGGCTGGGTGGTTGGCGAATTCGCGGTCCGGGCGCTGCTGCGCGACGCCCCCGGGCGCGCCCTCGAGGTGCGCCTCCACCGCGACGCGGACCCCGCCCTCCGGCGCGACCTCGAGGGGGCGTGCGCGGCGGCGGGGGTGCCGCTCGAGGCGGACGACGCGGCGGTCGAAGCGAAGCGGTCGAAGGCCAACGCGACGGTGCTGGGGCTGCTGCGGACGCACGACGACGCGCTGGAGGCGAGCGCGCCGCAGGTGGCGTTGGTCGGCCCGCGCGAGCCGGGGAACGTCGGGACCGCCCTGCGCACCGCCGTCGCGCTGGGGGTGCGCGACGTCGCGGTGATCGGCGGGGTGCATCCGCGCTCGCCGCACGCCCTGCGCGCGTCGCTCGGGACGGCGTTCGCGGCGCGCGTCGCGCGGCCAGCGTCGCTGCCGGCGTGGGCGGAGACCGCCCGCCGCGAGGGGGGCGCGCCGCCGCTGCTGCTGCACGGCCGCGGCGCGCGGACCCTCCGGGACGTCGCGGCGGCCGGCGCGCCCCGCCCCCTGCGCCTGGCGGTGGGGCCGGAGTGGCCCGGCTTCGCCGACGCCGACCTGCGCCACGGCACGCCGGTCCGCATCGACGTCGCGGCGGAGGCGGAGTCGTTGAACGTCGCGGTGGCGCTCGGCATCGCCCTGCATCACCTGGGGCCGTACGCGACGCGGTAGACTCCGCGGCGATGCAGGAGCTGTTGTTCAGCGCGGCGCGGCACTTCAAGCGCGGGACCGCCCTCGCGGAGCGGGGGGACGCGCGCGGCGCGTCGAAGGCGTTCCACGAGGCGCTGCTGGACCTCCACGCGGTGAAGCCGCACCGGATGCGCGACGTCCTGTTGGCGCAGGTGTACCTCTCGCGCGCCGAGACCGAGCGGGACGTCGACCCGGCGCGGGCGGACACCGACTTCCGCTTGGGCTACAGCTACGCCCGCACGACGCAGGAACCGCACGTCCGTGCGCATGCCGAGCGCCTCCGGCGCGAGCGGGGCGCGGTGGCGGGGCGGGCGGCGTGACGGACGCCGCCTTCGCCGCCCTCGACCTGCCGGGGCGCGCCCGCGCGGCCCGCGACGCGTACGTCGCGACGCTCTCGGAGCTCGTCCGGCACGAGTCCCCGAGCCTCGCGGTCGACGCCTGCAACGCCCTCGCCGACCTCCTGCAGCGGCAGCTGGAGGAGGACGGCTGGACGGTGACGCGCGCGGCGCGCGACGGGGCGGGCGACGTCGTCACCGCGCACCTGGCGGGCGAGGCCGCCCCGGACCCGGGCGCGCCCCACGGCACGCTGTTGCTGGCGCACTACGACACCGTGTGGCCGCTGGGGACGCTGGAGACGATGCCCCTCCGCGTCGACGAGGACGTGCTGGCCGGCCCCGGAGCGTTCGACATGAAGGCGGGCATCGCGACGGCGCGGCACGCCGCTGCGCTCGCGCGCGCAGCTGGGCCGCTGCCCGAGCGCGTGACGTTGCTGGTGACGTCGGACGAGGAGGTCGGGTCGGGACGCTCGCGCGACGTCATCGAGGCGACCGCCCGCGAGCACGCGCGCGTGCTGGTGCTGGAGCCGGGCACGGCGGACGGCTCGATCAAGGTCGCGCGCAAGGGCGTCGGCATGCTGCGGTTCGTGCTGGAGGGGGTCCCCTCGCACGCCGGGCTCGCGCCGGAGGACGGCGCCAGCGCCCTGCGGGAGTTCGCGCACCTGCTGCCCTGGGCGGAGGCGCTCGCCGACCCGGCGGTCGGCACCACGTTGTCGGTGACGATGGCGTCGGGCGGGTCCGCCGGGAACGTCGTCGCCGCCCACGCCGAAGCGCACGCCGACCTGCGCGTCGCCCGCGCCGACGAGGCGGACCGCGTCCTGGAGGCCCTGAGCACGTACGTCCCGCGCGACCCGCGCGTCACCGCGACGCTGCGCGGGGAGGTGAACCGCCCCCCGATGGAGGCCACGCCGGCGAACCGGGCGTTGGCCGACCACGCGAAGGGCCTCGCGGAGGCGATGGGGCTGCCCTGGCGCGAGACGTCGGTCGGGGGCGCCTCGGACGGGAACTTCACGTCCGCCGCCGGCGTCGCGACGCTCGACGGGCTCGGGGCGGTCGGGGACGGCGCGCACGCCCACCAC
>JAVLCF010000076.1 GCA_031581195.1 Trueperaceae bacterium
ATCGAAATAACCGTCCGCGGCGCAAACGCCACACTCCCATTCGACGGCACCGTAATCGTCACGGTACTCGAGTTCGTCGTCCGCACAAGCGCCCCCGCATCCCCCGCATTAAGGGTGTACGACGTGCCCGTCACCTCAGTAAAGCCCGACACTTGCTCCGGCTGTTGCCCATCCTTCACCAGCCGACCACTCGTACCGTCCCACAACACGATCCCACCATCATTCGTGCCCGCCGCGGGACCCTCCACCACCTTCCCGAAATTCTCGTTAATGAGTTGCCCACCCGACCGCAGGGTCTGCCCCGTACCGTCGTCCGCAGCGTTCCCAACATTCAAGTCCGTCAACGGCATACGCTCACCTCAACTCCCAAACGCGACCCGACTGCAGCCGCAACACGTCACTCGATGACTCGAACCGCGGGTTCAACACGTTCAGCGCGACCCGCGCCACGTACCCAAGTTCACTCGGTTGCTCCACGACCGACTCCACACCCGCAACCCTCCACGACCCAAAATTCGTGGTGACCAACACCGCAGCCTTCAGGTTCTCGATCGTGTCCTCCAACCGATCCGTCACAAGCACCAAAAACTCGACCGGTTGGCCGCCATACGTCACGCCCACCCCACCAAACGTCACTTCCGGATTGGGTGGCTGAACCTCCAACCGAACACTCAACGCAACGCGTTCGGGGTCCCCCGAACCAAACCCAAGCCAACGACTGGCGCCAGCCCCCCGGTACGACTGAACGTCGAACGCGACCTCCTCCGGCTCCACCCGCACCAGGCTGTACGTCGTCGTGCTTCCGTCCCGAAACTCGAGCGTCATCATGCTTCGATCGTCTCCGCATCCAGACGAACGTCCGTCTGGTCCAGCGTGACGTCCGTACGGTCCCAACCAAACACAACAATGCCGCGCTCTACGCGCCGCCACACAAGCCGCAACCGCACCGCAAGACCATCCCCCCGCAACCGGTGGGACTGAAGTTTGTCCACCTCAAAACGCCCCCTGTGCGTCGTCACGAACGTCGCGCTTTGCGCCTCCTCAATAACGGTGTACGCCAAACTCGTAGCGGACTGCAGGTCGTCCCCAACCAACTCCATCTCCACCGTCAGTGTGCTTGGGTTCTCCGTGCCGTCCCCCCGCACGTACGACGCACGAAGCGCGTCCCGCGCGTACGTCCGTTCGCGTTCCGGCATGCGGTACACCCGCACCTCCCGCACGCCACCCGGGTGGTTGATCTTGAGCGGCGTCACCCTCGACCCCGCGTGACGCTCTCCCGCGCAAGGCGATTAATGACGGCCTTCTGCGCCAGCAACTCCCCGCCGTACTCCTGGCCCGTATAGAGACGCGTCACGAAATCCCCGGCGTTCGTAATTTCGTACTCAATGCGTTTCACAACCAAATCCAGCGGCACGCTTTCGCGTTCCCCGAGGAGCTGCACGTTCGTTGTGGGCCCAAGGAACCCGTAGTAGTTGATGACCGCCACATCCTGTTGCGGTTCGTTCACGAACGACTCCGCAAGGAACTCGCTGGCGTCCCCACCGACGTCCGTATCCGGCACTTTCGTAGCGATTTCGTACAGGCGGACGCCCGTCACGCCCGTAAACGTCAGGCGGACATACGGGCTGGTTTCCTCCTGCAGCGCGAGCGGCAACACCGGCAGGTACACGAGTTGACGTGCGCCTTTCGTAGCGTCGAGGTTGTAGTAGTACAGGCTTTCGCGGTCTTGCAGGCCCGTGTCGCTGTACCACTCGACCTTCACCTCAAGGACGTGCCCACCCTCGAACGTCGTGAGGCCATCCGCTGCGGCGTACACGAGCCGCACGATCGTGCCGGGCGCCTCCGCACCCAAGTTGGGGCTATCGAACACCATGTTGCCGTTGTCAGCCGCAATCTCGGCGTACGTGGTGTCGTCCTCATCCGTAGCGTTCGCGGGGTTCGTGACGTCCGTCGTGCTGGAGCCCGTGAAGTTCAGGTTCGCCATGTAATCCAGGGCGGGCGTGACGTTCTCCACGACCTCCCGCCGAATGTTCGTCGCTAGGTTTTTTCCGCTCCCCAACAAACGCGACAGGGGGCGCGCCGCAATACTTTCGGCAGGCTCGTCGACGCCTTGCCTCTGCACGAACGGCGCCACGATGTTCTCCCCATCGAGGTCCGTTGCGTACACCAACCGAGCGGCGTCCACGACGCCGTCCGCGTTGACGGTCGCCCACTTGACGTCCACCCTGCGGCTGGCTTCCTCAAGGTACGCGGTGCTGCCCGCCGGCCGCCGAAAAAAGATGCTGCCGTCCCCACGGACGCCCCACTCGACCGCCGGAACGATATCTCCAGGGTAGAACGTAAGGCCGTCGTACTCGTACGTTCCGGACGGAACAATGAACCGCCCGACCGTACCGGCCAGCCCATCCAGGAAATCGCCGATCGACTCGAACTGCGGAAAGCGATCCCCAAGCGAAAACCCCAGGGTGGGTGCGTCACTGGCCGTGAAGGACAACCCTACCGGCAGCGTCACGTTCAAAAGGACGGCTTGCACCATGCTGGCGACGTCCCCACCCTCCACGCGATCAAGTGTAAGTACGGTCTCGTACAGGCGGTCTTTGACGCTCGCGAGTTCGTACCGCTGCATTTGTTCGCTGCGGGTGCTGCCCAACTGAATGACGAACCCACGATGAATGTCCTCAAAGGTGGCGCCCCCATCGAACGACACGCGGGTTGAGAGGACGTCCCGCTGGTCCAACTGAATGTCGGGAGGGTACGCCTCGAACGACGCGGACAACGCCCCACCAAGCGGTGTGGTGGAGGCCTGAATGCCGCCACGAAACCCGGCGCTGGGGAGGAGCGGCGTACCGCTCTGGCCCGTACTTGTGGTGCGTTCAACACGCCAAGAGAGAGAGACAGGCATGCCGCCCTCCTTTCGTTAGATGTAGCGCGGGAGGGACACTTCAATCTGCTCGTTTTCCGTCGCGAGCTTGATGTTGAAGCCTTCCTCGATCATGCGTTGCAACCACGTGGCGTGGTTCTGCATTGCCATTGCGTGCGTCTGGTAGATGTTCGTTCCGACACCACCCGTGAGGGTGTCGGCCGCCTGCTGAAACTTTTCGGCGGCCTGAATGAGGGGGGTCGCAACGGCCAGCTGCACGCTTTGTCCGGCCGCCCCAAAGTTCGTGCGGGCGTCCTCGAGTGCCTCCTGTTCGCTGTACACCAGGTCCGGCTCGTCCTGAGCGGGTGGTGGTGGCGGCGCACTCGATGTTGGTGGCGGCGTGGTGGGTTGCGTCGGTGCTGGGTCCGACGTGCCCAACCCCAACAACCTGTTCAGTTCCTTGCGTTTCCGCGCGATCTCTTGGTTCAACCGCCGGATTTCATCCTCATCCGTAGCGGCATCGCGCTGCGCCTCAAGATCGCGGATTTCTTGCCGCAACTCCTCAACACGCCCGACCGGCTCTTCTTCTTCACCTTCGTTGCGGATGCGCTCCATCTTTTTTTCGTTCGTTTCGATCATGTCGAGCGCCAACTGACGTTCTTTCGGGTCGTCCGTCGTGTTGTACAGGTTCCGCAACGCCTGGTTCTGCTGCTGCAAAAACGCGATGCTGCCAGGCTCCGCCGTCACGCCCTCAAAAACAACGCCACTTTCACTAATTTGAGCGTTGCCCTCTTCGTCGCGAGCCACGCGAGGAGGACCTCCCCCTTCTTCGTACCCGCCGCCAGAAACGTCTCCGCTTCCAGAGGTTGAAGCCCCCATGCTTCGCAGCATCGCCATGCCAGCCGACGCTGCCGCAACACCTGCAGCGCCCGCCGCCATCAACCACGGGTTCCAAATCTGACCCATCATGACGCTTGCCGTAATCGTGATTGCCAAAACCATCTGCGCCAACTGATTGACGAGCCCCAACACGATTTGCCCAAACGACTCCACAATGCCGGACTCGCCCGCCATTGCGGCGCCAATCATTTCTCCGACGCCCGACACGAACGCAACAACGCCGCTACTAATCACTTGCGCCAAGTTCTTCATGGAGACCCCAACACCGGTCACCATGCTTGAGACGGCCTCTTGTAGTTGTTGACTGAACGTTGAGAACAACGACTGGAAGTTGCCGGTCACGCTTTGCGCGAACGATGCGCTGCTCTGCAAAATCTGTCGTTCGCGAGCCAACTGCGCCTCGTACTGTTGTGCAGCCTGCGCACGTTGGTTCAGGAAACCCAGGTACGCGTTCGCGCGGCGGGTGGCGGCGTCACGTTCTGCCTGCACGGCAGCGTTGTTGGCTTGCCGTTGTGCAGCCAACCGCGACTCCTGGTACTCACGTTGTCGCTGCACGGCGTTGCGGTCTTGGATGGCCTCAATGCGAAGGTGCCGCTCGCGTTCACGCCGTTGACGCGCCCAGTGCGCGTCCGCCGTAGCTGCACGCTCGTTTAGGAACGCCGTGTACGCCTGAAGGCGTCGCCGTGACGCCTCCCGCTCAATCGACAGTCGCTCCGCGTTCGCGCGACGCAAATCCTCCGTCATTGCGTCTTCACCAAACGCTGCGGTGTCTGTAGGTTCGCGCGTGGGGAGGCCAGCAACCGGGTTTGGTAGCGGCACTGCCTGTTCGCCGCCCACTTGCGGACGGACCGTCACGTCGATCGGTTCGTCCTCCAGCGCCCGCAAGCCGGTCGGGTCGTCGTCCGTACCGCCAGCCTGCGCGTCGGGAACCGTTTCGACGTCAACGTCCACGCCGTCACTGCCCGCCTCATCGAAGCGCGCCATGAAGCCGTCAATGACGGCGTCCACGTCTGCGTTTAGGTTGTCGAGGTCTTGCTGGAACCGGTCGCGATTCACGAGCAGAGGCGCAATCTGCATGTTGACTTCGCGTTCCGTCAAGTTCGCTTGATCCAGCAGGTCAAGCATCTCCTGAAGTTCGCCGCGAAGGTACTGCACCTCAGCAACGTCGTCAGGATCAACGTCAAGAGGAACGGCCGCTTCGGCTTGCTCCAAGTCGTTCCGGACGTTCAGGTAGCTTTCCGCCGCCCACAACTGAATTTCGCTGTAGCGAGCCAGCTCGTCGTTCGTGCGTCGCAACGCATCCTCACGACGCTCGATCTCCCGAATGTCTTCCGCCGCCAGCTGCACCGCAATGCTGCGCAACACCTCGCGCTGCGCATCAATCACGCGATCCGCGTTCGTGATGGCGGTGTTCGCCCACTCTTTCCAGCCGTTTTGTTCCTCGTCCGGAAGGAACGACGCCAACTCATCCAACCGGCCTCGAAGGCTTGCCTTATCGTTCGCCGTACCGACGGTGTTCGCGACGTCCTCCACCGTCGTGCGGTAGTTCTGCATTTGTCGGTCGTGCGTCGTAAGTGACCGGTACAACGCGCCACCCAGCAACACCGCAAGGGCCGTCAACGCCCCCGCAGGACCCGTCAAGACCGCCACGGCAGCCGGCAGCAACCGTACGACGCCCAACAGGTTGCTGAACGCCGTCGTGACTTGCGCCACCGCCACCAGCAGGGGCCCACCCACCGCGAACGCCGTCACGACGTACATCACGAACGACTGCGTTTCACTACTCAAGCTCGAGAACCAACCAATGAGGCTCTCGACGCGCCCAGCGAAGTTATCGACGGCAGGAACGACGCGATCCCGAACGACCTGCACGATGTCTTGCAGGGCCGGCAGGAACGCCACAACAACTTCCGCCGCTGCGTTCCCAATGGCGCGCCGCGCGACGTTCATTTCGTCGCGGTACTGCACCAACGCATCGACAGACTCACCACTCAACACGACGCCGGCATTCCGCGCCTGCCGCTCGAGGTCCGCAAGGCCATCCACACCCTGGTTCAAGACCGGCACGAGGCGTTTCCCGACGTCATCCCCAAACACGATGCTGGCGGTTGCCGCCTGCTCCGCGCTGCTATCCATGTTGCCGAGCGCAACGACCAGGTCGTCGAACACGTCACCCGCACTGCGCAACTCGCCGTTCGCGTCCCGCGTCGCAACCCCAAGACGTTCGTACGCATCCGCGTACGTGCGGTTGCCTTGCGCTGCAAGCCCCAACCGCCGGTTCAAACTTTGCAGCGACAAATCAAACTGCTCGGCCGTAATGCCGCTCTGCTCGAACGCAAACCGCAGGGTTTGGTACCGCTCCGCCGACAAGCCCGCACTCTGGCTGCCTTTATCAATCGCGTCCGCAGCGCGACTCGTGCGGTCCGCCGCCACCAACGCCGCCGTCCCCGCCGCCGCGATTGGGGCCGTCACGCGACGGGACAACACCCCACCAAACCGCTGGGCGGACTCCCCAAACCGATTCAAGCTGGTTTGCATGCGACCCAACCGACGACTGAACGTCGATTGCATTTCGCGGGACGACCGCTCCGTCTTGCGCTCCAAATTATCGAGAGCGCGAATGTAGCCCTGGTCGTCAACCTCGATGGAAGCGAACAACTCGAACACGTTCATGCGGTACCTCCATCAAAGGCTCGCTGCACAACCTCAAGATTCTGGAACGCCGTTTCTTTCTCTCGCTTTACTTGCTCCGGCGACAACTCAATGCGCGGGTCAGCAATCCCGAGTTTCTTCATGTACTTCTGGAACGATCCGGTTTTGCCGCCCATCGCCCCAACCGTTTGCCACCCAATGAACGCACTTTGGATCCACGCGTCCCGCTGTTCCGCCGTTGCGGATTCCGCCGCCAACCGAGTCTCCTGCAGCAGCCGCGCGTACGGAAGGGCCAGGAGGGCGTCGTCACTCCATCCTGCGTACCCACCGTGCCGCCTTAAGAGGTGGAGGGTTCTTGCGAGGCTGTCTGCATCTCCGGCAGCCGCTCCGTCAGAGCGGCGATGCGCGCCAAAAAACTCTTGAGGTCCTGGTGTTCACTGAGGCCCTCGAACACGTCAATGATGCTTTCCATCGGGAACTTGTTGGGGTCCTGCAAATCATCGATCTTCACGTCAAGGAGGTCCGCGAGGAGCGCCAGGACTTCCGTTTCGTTCCTCGTCATGCTGGCAATCAACACCTGCACGACTTGGCCGGGCGTGTATTGGTTGGTGCCGTCCCCAAGAACAGCGACGCCGTTCCCAAGGATGCGGGCGACGCGGAACACGTCCCGCAACCCAAGGCGCCGCATTTCGTACTCGGTGCCCGCAACCGTAATTACGAAGTTTTCACTGAGGACGGGATCTTGTTCCTGTTTCTTTGTCGGCATGCGTTGCCTCCCTGGAAGGGGTAGCCCCACCCTCCAGGGCAGGTGGGGCACGAAAGGTTTGCGCGCCAATACGATCCTGGAGGCGCGAAAATAGCCCCCACCAGCGTGGGGGCGTTAGTCGTTATGGGGTTTAAGCGCTCTTGATGTAGATGCTCCAGGGTTCCGTGCCGGGAGTCGCCGGATCGAAATGCGCGCCGAACGTCACGGGCATCACGACCTCATCCTCATCACTCAAGCTGAGGTCGGGCGCTTCGACCGCCAGGACGTTCTCGAGAACGACGACGACGGCGTCCGTGTCACCCGAACCGCTGGTGTACGTGCCGTACAGCGCAATGTTGTTGATGTACGTCGCGTCACTCACTTCGCCACCCGTGATTTTGTCGAACGACCCGGTGGTGGTGGTGACGCTACCCGCGAACGCCTGCTGCAGGTTTTCGCTCGTGACCTCCAGCAGGTTCGTCTGGAGGGTCGCAGCAACCTCCTGACGACGCTTGAAGCCCTTCGTGGGTCCAAGCTTTCCGTCGGCTTCCATTTCGCGCATGGTGCGGCCCGCCGTGAAGGTGTTCCCCCCACGCGTCGCACCCAACAGCGTAGCGCTCGCTTGGCTGTCCGCAACCGGCGTGCTGCTGCTGCCGTCCTCGAGCGCATCGACATCAATGTTGGTGTACACGACGCCCGCATCAATCACGAGGCGGGAGGCCGTGCTGGCGGTCACGCCACTAGCTCCTTGAGGCATGATGATTCCTTTCCGGCGGCTTGGCCGCCGCATCGAAAATGGGTGTGGTGTGTCGCGGTCCCGACCGATTCACGACACTCGGTGGGGCTTGGTGCTGCACGACGTTCGGTACGACGACCCTCATGCCGGCGTCGTGCTGCAGTAGGTGCTTTCGTAGGGCGTGGTCCCACGGACCCAACGGGTCGCGTTCCTCCCGCCGGAAATCCGGCGTCGCGAGGATGCTTTCCACCCAGGGTGCGGGGATCCAGACGGCTTGCGCGCCGTACCAGCCACGCAACCGCTCGAGCGGATGCACGCCGTGCAGGTGCCGTGGGACGGGCTTGCGGAAGTCCACGAACTCCCGCACGGTCGTCGGGTAGAACTTCCCGACAGGCGCGTACAGGGTCGTGACGTCCCGCACGTGCGTTTCAAGGTGCTCAATCCACGCTCGCGCGTAGGGACTGAGTAGGACGTCGTCCTCCAGCATAAGGACGGCATTTCCGTTGAACGCTTGCGATAGGGCCGCCACGGCGTTCGTGCGGTTCAGGGCGTTGCTGGCGCCCCGCGCCTGGGTCGTGACGACATCCACGCGAAGGTTCGCGTCACGAACGCTTTGCAGCGTCCGCTCCAGGGAAGCCGTTCGTGTGGCGTGCGTATAGATCGCGACGCTGGTCTTCACGAGAACGTGTCGCGGTGGCGACGCACCTCGAGGTTGAACGCCACGAGCGGGCGGTCGTTCTCGTCGATCGTGAGGAACGCGGGTTGCTGCACGGCTCGCGCGTACGCGTACCGTTGCCCCGAGTCGAGCGTTTGGTTGCGGAACTGCACGGCGTCGTACACCTCCGCCGCCAGGGTCTCCGCTGCGTACTGGTTGTCGGGTTCCGCCCGCACCAGCACCTGAACGTTGAACCGTTCGTCGGCCGGCAGGTTCATGTCGTTCCTGATGCGGCTGGCGTCCCCCGCGTACGTTTGCAGCGTCACGATTTCGTCCGGCGTGTCGGGCATGCGACCGACCGTCAAGTCACTCCAGAGGGTCGCAACCCCCTCGTCATGAATGCGGTTCGCAAGATCCAACAGGACGCTCACCGCAACCACCCCACGTAATGCGTGACGCTGCCCCTAACGTCGCGAGCCGTTTGGACTTTGATGACGGCGTACTTCGTGCCATCAATCGTGATGCGGTCCCCGACCGCAAGGGGGTGGAGGGTCGCCAACCGTTCGTTCGCGACGACCTCCTCCCCTTCGTTCGTGCGGACCAAGTCCGTCGCCCCGGCCCTACGGACGTGCACGATTGCGGGCGGCGTGTACGAGCCACCCGTGTAGTGATTCACGCCCGTGCGGGCCTCCAACTGCGCAGCTTCCGTAAAGAATCGACCGGCGTTCATTAGAACGTCGCTCGAATCTGTCGGGTGGACGGAGGGCGTTCCTCCGTCGCGATGGTGATCGCGTCATCCACCCACCGGCCTGCCCGCCTGATGCTACGCGCTACGCGTTCGGGACTGCGTTTCGTTTCGCTCGCCTCGAACACGCTCTCTTGCAGCGCGCGGTCCGGATCCGCATCAATGATGCTGGCGGCAGCCAAGTGCGGACGGTAGTACGTTTGGTTGTCATCGTCGCGTGTTGGTACGAAGCTCGTGGCTTCAAGGGCGGCGGTGAGTTCCGTGTCGCTGTACCGGTCGTCCGTCGTGTCCCGCAACCAAAACCGCGTCCAGGCAAGCCCCCACGAGCCTGCATTGAGGTTCGTGGGGGTCAAGTCATTCTCGTTGTACGGCATGCTTCACCCCTTTCGCGGGGGTGTGCCTTACGACTGGTCCGCAGCGATCGTGCCGAGCGCGGCCGGCTCCACAACCTTCGCGCCGTACGCCAGGCGCCCACGCACGGCGTCCTCGAATCGACCTTCGCGACGCAGCGCCTCCGGCTCACCCAGGAGCTGGCGGGCGTACGTCATGCTGTCGCTCGTGCCGTACAGGCAGTAATACAGGTCCGTCGTGCTGGCGTCCTCCGACAGGTTGTTACTGACGAGGATATCCATGCCGGCCACCTGACCGACAGCGCCGGTCGTGACGACCTGATCCCCGAGGTCGCTGGCCTTAATGAACTTGTCGTTCTTCAGGAGGTCCGCGTACACCTCCGGCGTAACGATCGCCCAGCGGCCCTGCCGCGGCACGTTGCCTTTGTCGAGGTTCAGGGCGGCCGCAACGAACGCGTCGTACGCGTCGTCCGTACCGACATCCAGGTCCACCTGGCCGGCCGTACCGTCACTGTAGATGCTGCCGAGGTACGCGTCGATGTCTTCCGCAATGGCGACGGCAGCACGCTGCGTGTAGGTATCCACCAGGTTCACGTTCGCCTGGACGCTGTCGAGGTCATCGACGGTGAACGCGAAGTACTTGTCTTGGTCCACCTGCAGGGTGCGGGTGGTGCTGGTGGGGTCCTCGTACGAAATGTCGGCGCTGGCCGGGTAATCGTTAATCGTGAGGCTGCCCGGCTTCTGGATCTTGACGCGATCCCCAACGTTCCGGATTTCACCTTCGTAGTTCGTGTTCGCACCGAGCGTAATGACGGTGGCCTTGTCGAGGTTCGCGAGGAGGCGCGCACTCCACAGTTGCGGAATGAAGTTCGAGATAGCCATGCTTTACTCCTTCATGCTGGAGACGATGGTCTCCCATTGGGCGTTAATTTCTTCGGGCGTGAGGTCCGCAAGCCGCTCCATGTTGATGCCCTTCGCGGGGGCCGGCGCGCCCTGCGGGGCGGGCGCCGCCCGCGGTTCGTCCTTCGTGGGGGCGTACTCGGGGAAGTCCTCCAGGATCTTCTCGACGTTCGGTTCAACGCCGTCGAAGTACTCGTTGGGGTCCTCCATGAGTTTCAGGACGCGGTTGGGGTTACTGACTTGGCCAGCGAGCTGGCTTTTGCGTTCGGCCGTCATGACGCGTTCGTTCGCGCGTCGTTCGGCGTCCTCCAGTTTTTCTTGTAGTTCTCGCGCGCGTTCTTCGGCCGTGAGTTCCGCTTGGCGTGCTTCTTCGGCGGCCTGTTGTTCTGCCTCTTCTTTTTCGCGGAGGCGCGTGCGGTACTTCGCGGCTTCTTTGCGGGCGCGTTCCAACTCTTTCGACAGGACGTCCGGCGTCAACTGTTCTTCAGGTTGGGTGGGGGTTTCGGTCTCGACCTCCGGGGTGTCGACCACGTCATTCGTTTGCGTTTCATCCGTCATGAATACCCTCCTGGGGTAACTAGGTGGGTCTTACCCACCCGCCGGGGGTGGCGCCCAAACCACACGAACAACACCCCCACGCAGTGTGGGGGTGACACAAAAAGAAACGGCCCACGCAGGGGCGTCTAGGGTTCTGGCTTCTCGATTAGGACGTCCGTTGCTGGGATGGGTAGGAGTTCGTTCGTTTCTTTGTCGATCACGACCATTTCGTCGTTCACGACCGTAATGAGGCACGCACGCAATTCGTTGTTCGGGCCCCAGTAGAACCCTTCGGTCTCCACGCCGAACTCCATATGGTGACGCTACCGCATGCGGGTCCCTAGGGCGCGTACCAGGTCACGTCGAAACCGGCTTGCGTTCTCCCGCATGGGGGTCTCAAGGTACTTGTTGTTCGTGGCGTGGAGTTCGTGAACGGCAGCAGCGTACTGCGCGGCCGTCCCGCCGTACGACAGAACGACACGCAATCGGTCTTGTGCGGCGGCGTCCAGGCGGCCGCTGGCCTTGAGGTTTCCCGTATCGACCGGCACTCGGCGTTGCGACTCGTTGAACGTCCGGACGCCGGTCTCGTTGAGGACCTTCACGACGGTTGGTTTGACGCTAGCGCGCTGGATGTTGCTGCTGAACTCGTAGTT